>NC_017287.1:600000-900000 GCF_000204255.1 Chlamydia psittaci 6BC
CCATCAAGAGCACAGAAATACCCCCAATCATCAGGACTCACACAGCGCACCAAATTTAATTGCTCCCAACAAATTCCATGTGTACAGATTTCTAACAGGGTATTTTGCATTTCTGAAAGGAATCTTGCGTCATCAACCACGGCATTCTCATCATGCTCTCTCTTTAGTTCCAAACAATCTTCCGCCACTCTCTGCTTTTCTGCAGATAATTCCTCATTGTTCCAATCGTTATTTTGAACATGAAAAGAAAATTTCTCGTAATCCTCCTTAGATACCGTCTGAGCAAGAAGATAGACATTTTCCGAAAAAATGGTTCCAGCATTATGACAGCATCCGGATGTTCCTAACCAATATGAAGCAATTTCTTCATAAGATGCCCCTGTAATAAAGTCTCTCTCAGGAATTTCTGAGGCTGATTGTATAAACTTTCTTAACCAATACAATGGACAATGTTGAATCAAGACTAAGTCTAAAGAAGCAAGATCGATTTGTTCTAGACTATCTACAAACTCTGAAATACCATGTTTATTCAATGCTATTTTTAATTTTTGAGTGAATCTACCTAAATAGTTATGAAAAGACATGTCCCTATCGAGGCTAGCCTGTTCTAAAGCATCGAGAAGTAGTCGTATCTCTTGAATAGTAAGTTGCTTTTTCTCAATAAAATCATAAAAAACAGGAGGATATGTATCCTTAAATGTTTCTTTAAGTCCTTTAGGGAGGTTGGATCTCAAATAGTTTGTTAGAATTGCAAAAACAAATAAAGCCAAAGCAATACTGCCAAAAATCCCAACCCAAATAAATCCTATAGGATTGGACATGATAATCGCTGGAATTAGAGCCAGTAGCAAACTGATAGAAGAAATAACAGCCATAACTATGGCTATAGTCATACGATCTTGAACTCGCTTATCAAACGAATAGGAAGCATGACAACGGCAATCGTTTTTAAAAAGGGAATGTAAAATAATTTCTGGCATAAAAAACACCCTAAAACGCGCTAGTTTTGATCTTGGAAATTATGATTAAGCTTATGAATTAGAGTTAAAAAACCCTATAACGAGACATCTGTAAACACACGCATTGAATTCAAAGTGTGTTTCCTATCCGAGGATTATAACAATCAAACAGTTCTACTAAAAACTTTATTGCAATAATGAGTTTTTAGTTCTTATGAAATTGTAAATAAGATTCTTAAAAAATAAAGAGAGAAGAGCAAAAACTCTTTCTGTAAAACAAAAAAAATAAATCTATCTTATTTTACTGTAAAATGTCATTTAATGTGACTAATAAATTGGAGTGAGAAATGCCTCCTTACACTATCACAAGCACATAAAAACAGATTTTATTTTCCTTTGAAAATATGATCTATTTACACTTGGAAATACATCTCTCGATTGCTTTTATTGCTTTTTATTTGGAAAAAAAATTGCACAAATTTATAATTCGTCCTTCTGATAAGGCGGTTATGTTACTATGGAAAAAAGAAAAGACACGAAAACAACCATTGCCAAAGCATCTGAAGCTCAGAACAAGTCTTGGTATGTTATCGATGCTGCAGGTAAAACCTTGGGAAGACTTTCTTCAGAGGTGGCAAAGATCTTGCGCGGTAAGCATAAGGTAACTTACACACCTCACGTAGCTATGGGTGATGGTGTTATCGTTATTAATGCAGAAAAAGTGCATTTGACCGGCGCGAAGAAAGGTCAAAAAATATATCGATATTACACAGGATATATTTCAGGAATGCGTGAAGTTGCTTTTGAAAATATGATAGCAAAAAAGCCCTCTTATATTATCGAGCATGCAATTAAAGGTATGATGCCAAAAACTCGTTTAGGCAAGCGTCAGTTAAAATCCTTAAGAATACTGAAAGGGGATTGTTATCAAGAGTTTAAGTCTCAGAAGCCGATCGTATTAGATGTTTAATTTGGGGTAAATTGTGGTAAAAAATACAATAGAAGAATCAGTAGCTACCGGAAGAAGAAAACAAGCTGTATCTAGCGTTCGCCTTCGTCCTGGAACGGGCAAGATCGATGTAAATGGAAAAGCCTTTGAGGAATACTTTCCATTGGAAATTCAAAGAGTTACTATCCTCTCCCCATTAAAAGTTCTTGGCTATTCCAATGACTTTGATCTAGTGATTCGTATTAACGGTGGTGGAATCCAAGGACAGGTTATTGCGACACGCTTAGGATTGGCTAGAGCTTTATTAAAAAAGAATGTTGATTCTAAACAAGAATTAAAAAGTCACGGTTTCCTTACAAGAGATCCTAGAAAGAAAGAACGTAAGAAATACGGACACAAGAAAGCTCGTAAAAGCTTCCAATTCTCTAAACGTTAGAGTTTGCCGTTATTTTCATCAAAAGCAAGCGAGAGTCTTATCGAATTTCATCGCTTGCTTTTTTTATTTTCGTCTAAAGTACTTTCCTAAAAATTTTCTAGCTAGTTTCTTTTCTAAAAGAAAATCTTTCTTCTTTTTGGCATTCCAAAAAATGCCTTTCCTTCTGCACTCAGAGTATAAAATTTGTCTTTCTTAAACTCTATATCGACGCCTAGAGAGAAAAGAACAACCTTTCCTAAATTTTGAACCGCATGAATCAAATGCGTCGGGTTTTTCTTTAACATTACGTGGGAAATTTGTGTATTCTGATCATTTTTTAAGAAAACAAAACCTCCTGGAGGGAGATCTTCGAAATACTCTACTAGATCACAATCTTTGAACTGATCTCTAGCATTTCTAGGGATACTTAATCCATGTGCTTGAAATAAAATATTTAAAAAACCAGAACAATCTAATCCATAATCTATTAAGGAGTGGTGGAGACATCGTCCTCCCCAAACATACGGAATTCCCAAGAAATTTTCAGATTCTTTCAGCAAAAGATCTATAGAGAACGGTTCATTACAAAAACGCACGTGGCTCACATTACAATAAGGGACTTCCTTATCCAGAGGGAGCTTCATTCTAATTTTCACCTCTTTAGGGAGGGATACTTTCCCTTGAGAATCTATGGCTAATGGAGACCCGTAGGGCAAGGGGATATGCCAAGGTTCTAAAAAAGCATCGAAAGACTTAACGATTGCATTAGGTAAAATATATTGAGATAGAAGAGCAAAAGATGATTGCGAGGATATATTTCTGACTGGATAGGGGCGCCAAAAATCGTGATCACGGATTAATTGCGAGTAGGCATAATAGGAGAGCTTACCAGCAAGTAAGCGCTCTCCAAACAATAACTGCGTCTCCAAATCTCCATGTGCAGATGAAAGATCCGAAACAGATGCATACAGTTGATAATGTTTCATCTTTCCTAACCATAATTAAAGATGTGCCCATATGGAGAATATCTAAAAGTAAAATTAAGCTTTTATGCAAGCTTCAATACTTTGAAAAACGTCATCAGGAGATGCCTCAGAAGGGATACGTGTTAATTTCCCTAGCTCTTGATAATAGTCGACTACAGGAGCTGTTGATTTCTCATAACCCTCAAGTCTCTTATGAATCACCTCTAGAGTATCGTCAGAACGACGAACTAATTTAATTTGACATGTAGGGCACTCACTAAATCCCTGACTTTGATTATACACATATTTACAAGAAGGGCATATGAACCGAGAATGAATCCTACGAATAATCTCTTCATTAGACACATCTAATTGTATGACACGATAATCAGCGTGAGATTGCACAAAAAAATCATTCAAAAGAATGGCTTGATCTAGAGTTCTTGGGAACCCATCAATAATACATCCAGACCGACACTCGGGTTGGTTTAAGGCTTCTTGAACCATACCCCAAACAATTTCATCAGGGACCAGACAACCTTGGTTGATATACTCAGCAGCCTTGATCCCCAAAGGAGAGGCTGACTCTATAGCAGAACGAAATAGTTCTCCTGAACTAATGTGGGGAAGCTTTAACAGATGAGCAAGACGCTGTGATTGTGTGCCTTTGCCCGATCCTGGAGGCCCCATAATAATATAAAAAACATTGTTTAACATAACTACTTGCAAATATTTAATTAAGCCACAGGATATTTAAATATATTTAGAATTTATACTCTATGCTTTAGATAAGCATCTGAAGTCTAAGAAAAATTTTAAAAGTCAAAATCCTAGGAAGAGAATAGAAAAATTCCCACCTATTTCGCAATCGTTAAGCTATAAAATATTAATTAAGTATAACTATATATATTGTGCATATGGTTTAAAACAATTTGAAATAAAGGGGGATTAAAATTATAATTTCTCGTTAATTTCCTTCTTATTAGAATTATAAAACCATGCATCAACCGATTTCTCATCTTTCTCCTAATAACCACATCCTTCATTTTTTCGGTTCTATTACAAGAGAAAAGTCGGCTGTTTATGAAATTTCACTACATAGGCATGGCCCCTTAGAGCATCTAATAAACGGAGGCTCTTCTCAAGACCAAGATATCAATAATTTACTCATTATAAATAATATCACAGCATTTACGCAGACGCTTTTTACTCAACAAAGGCCGGTTCCCGCTGCAGATTTGATTGCGGACTGTTCTATTTGTTTTCCTCGATCTCAAAGTAGTCCCTGTTTAGACTTCTCTGAAAGTCCGCACTGTTTTCTGGTGTTCATTCATGAACTCTGTAGCTTACTTAACAACATCTATCAAAATACATTCGGTAATGTCGTAAGAAGCGTTATCGCAGTTTGTTCCTTGGTAAGGAAGAGTTTCCTTTTCTACCGCAAAGAGAAACAAATTATCTGTTTTCTTAATAAGAATAACAACATTTCACCATTTCAACGGGGTGGGTATATCGCTTCAGCATCGGCGTTATATCATGCAAGAAAAGTCGCCTTATCTTTACTTGCTTGGAAAAGCGTTTCTCTGGTTATAAGCATACTCGCCGTACTCGCATTGATAGTATTTATTGTGGGATGCGTATTTACTTTTCATTCCCATAGTGTTTTTTCTGACGCGTTTTTCATGTCTCCAGCAGCATCTGCTCTTGGATGTGGGGGGCTAACCTTCCTGTTATTAGGTTTGCTGGCATCTTCTTATGAAAATTATAGTAAAAAACAGCGCCAAGCGGCTATAGATTCTATACACCGTTCTCTACTGAGCCTTTATATTAGTGACAACATTCGTGTATCTACCGAAGAGTCAGATCATTTTACTTCCTCGATCGCTAGGAGCTGTTTGAGTCACTACAGTGCACTTTTAGACCCCGTCACTTTCCCACCACACACAGAACCAGAGCATGAAGAATCTTTAGGAATCTTCGATTCCCATGAGATTGAGAGTACCTTCCTTGATTATTCTAGAGAGTTCATGACTTCTCCTGTTCCACCCCCGTATTCAGAGCGACCACCGACATATGAAGAGGTTATGGAAGAAGATAGAAGAAATAGACAAAACAATAATCAGCATACATAAAAATTGAGGTTATACCATGGCGTGCTATTTAACTTTTGGTAAACAAGATCTTAGTGATTTTTCAACCACTACAAAAGCGATGTGCGTAGCTTTTGATCTTATTACTTTCCCTGTGATCTCTGTAGTTATTAGTGTTGTATCTTGGGCTATTTTACTGATCAAAATAGTAGCAAAAACATTAAAATTTCTCGTCCTAGCGACGTGTTGCCGTAACCAAGAAACATCTCTCAGTAAAGTTTTTGGGGAAATAAAAACAGAAATTCTCTCTGAGCATCTCGTTCTTATTCCTTTCATAGGTGCGATTATTCACGGACTAGTGCTTACATATAAATTGGATGAAAATGATTATGCTTCTATTGGCACTTTGGATTCTTTTGTAAGTTTCATGGAAGGTTCTCCTCTCTATCTAGAACATATCGCCCGATGGTAAAGATCTTAAAGAATTAAGAAACTGTAAAGACTCGTAATGGAATAATAATCGTGAGTTAAAACTATAAATAGTCTATAATTCCGCGTTGATTTGTTTAATACGTTTAAGAAATCAAACTTATGTCAGCTAATTCTTTAAATAATAAAGTGGAGTCCACTAATTATGTCAGTTAGTTCCTTAAATAATAAAGTGGGGTCCGCTAATACCGAAGCCCGTTTTGCAATTTTAAATTTTACGGACAAAGGGGGATTAAGCTTCACGAGTTTAGATTCCAGGTCCCATGTTCATAATTTCTTAACACGACACGTGGAAGCAACTTCAGCGTCGATAAATAGTGTAGCTTTATCGGGAGTTCCTCTCTCTCCTGGTGTTGATGCCGAGGCGGAGTCCGCTTTTGCCATTATGACAGCTTCGGAAGCTGTACTCCATTGTATAGAACATGTACTCTGGATCCGTTTCTTATGTGACTTATGTCGAGGAAACACTAGTGGAGGCAGCAATTCAGACTCTATTTTTTCATCCTTTATTTTGGGTATCTTAGCTACTTTAGTTTTAGGAATTTTTGGTGCTTCTTTAGGATCTACTATCTTGAGCTCCATAAAAATCAATAGCGCCTCTAAGGAAATTTTTAGATTGAAACAAACGAATCGAGAGATCTCTTTAGATGTATCTTCATTCCAAGCTAACACTCCAGAAAAAGCGAAAGCAAAAGCTGCTGCTCTTGTTACCCTAGAAGCAAATAAAGAGTTAGCTTCTGCTTATAAAAACTATAGAGCTGCGAAAATTGGTTACTTAGTGTGTGCGATTATTTGCTCCATTGCGTTATTGGCCTTAGCCGCGGGAGCTATACTCGGTATTTTCTTCACAGGACCTTTAGCCACGGCTGCGATCTCTGCAGCAATTATTGGTTCTTGTGCTGCTGGGGGGAGTTTATTGTTTATAAGCTTTGTAAGTTTTGCAATCTCTTCTATTTATATGGCTAAAAAACAAAAAAGTGCTGTTTTACACTTAAATAAAGCAACACTGTACACTATGGTTGCAAATCAAATATCTCTGCATCCTGAAGAGTATCAGCGCAACATCTTTAGCCAGACTGTAGCACAACAATGTCTTGCGAATCAGCAGGCAAAACATATGCCGAGCTACTCAGAGCTCGCCTATGTACAGCAATTGGGTAGTAATAGAGGTCAGCAACCAGCATCATCCCCAAATCATACTACTCCAAGCGCTCCTCCTTATCCTGGTTATGCAGACGCTCCTCCAAGTTATGAAGACGCGATCCGTTCAGGGCAATAACTGCTTCCTGGATTCGTTGACCCTATAGGGTAGGCAAACTAGAGAATGTCTAGTTTGTGGAATGAGGAAATCGAGTCGAAGTCCTTCGAGTCGTAAGTATCAGGGGCAAGAATCCAAAATAGGGGAGTTTTCTCTTGCCCAATGAGCTCTATAGGGTAGGCTTCGCGCTGTTTATCTGAAGGGAAAAAGATACTTCTTACAATATCTTTCTTGTTTTCTCCCTGAACGTAGACAACGATATGCTTTGCCCTATAGGCAAGAGGTAGCGTAAAGGTCATTCTTTCTGTATCCAATTGAGGAACTCTTTGAAAGACGACAAGGCGCTCTTTTTCTTTTAGAGCTTCTGTATTCGGGAATAACGATAAGGTATGTCCATCTTGACCAATACCGAGCATAATCATATCAAAACTTGTATCAGGGACTGTACGTTCTATAATGTCTTGATACTTCTCAGCACCCTCAGGATTTTCGATTTCCATCCGGAAAATTTGTTCTTCCGGAATACGTAAATCCTGAAGAATACTCATTGCTTGGCCGTAATTGCTTTCTGAAGACGTATAAGGAACATTTCTTTCGTCTCCCCAAAATAGAAAGATCTTTGTAGGATCAGAAAGTTTTTCTTTATTTATTACGATGGACTTGAAGATCTCTAAAGGAGTTCTCCCGCCAGAAAGAGCAACATAAAAAGCTCCTCTTTGTTTTATCGACTTATTTGCACTTGCTATCCAATCTTTACTTGCTAGATCAATGAATAGCTCAGTTTTTTTCGTAAGAAGGAGTTTATTTGTGTCATTAAAGTTAACTAATGTTGCCATAATCATCTCAAAATAAAGTTATATTACAAAGGACGCCAACTTTTGCCATCGGCTTGTAGTAATTTATCCGCCTCTTTAGGTCCCGCAGATCCGGCAACATAATTAGGGAAGAGCACATCTGAAGAATCTTGTTCCCACTGCTTTAGAATTGGTGTAAAAAGCTCCCAAGAAGCCATGACTTCATCACTAGATGTAAAGAGAATCCTATCACCTAAAATGCAATCACAAAGTAATCTTTCGTAAGCTTCGGGGGCTGTTGTTTTAAAATAGGTATCGTAGCGAAAATCCATTTTCACAGGACGCACGACATTATTCATCCCAGGGACTTTACAGTTAAATTGCAAAGCTACGCCTTCATCTGGTTGTATACGAATAATGAGGAGATCATTTTCTATAGGACAAATACGACAAGATTCGGGTTCAAATAAAGTCGCATAGGACTTTTTAAAAATAATAGAAATATCTGTAGAGCGTTTAGCCAGACGTTTTCCTGCGCGTAGATAGAAAGGCACTCCTAACCAACGAGGGTTATCTATGAACATCTTCAAAGCTACATAAGTTTCTACCATAGAAGCTGGGTTGACATTTTCCTCTTCGCGGTAGCCAAGAACAGACACTCCTTGGACTTCTCCCGTGCCGTACTGACCACGGATGACATCATCTTTAGAAAATGGACGTATTTTCTTAAGGATGTTGATTTTTTCTTTTTTTATCTCTTCAGAATTGAATACGGAAGGGGGTTCCATAGTAAGTAAACATAAAAGCTGCATCATATGGTTTTGCACCATATCGCGAAGCATTCCGGATTTCTCAAAGAAATTTCCTCGAGTACCTATGCCTATGGATTCGCTAACGCTAATTTGTACGTGATCAATATATTGAGAATTCCAACAAGACTCAAATAGGGTATTGGCAAAACGTATCGTGAGGATATTTTGTACGGTTTCTTTTCCTAAATAATGGTCAATGCGATAGACAGAGTCTTCATCTAAATTATCGTCTATGTATCTTTGCAACTCCTTGGCACTTTGCAAATCTACGCCAAAAGGTTTTTCTATAATCACGCGTGACCAAGGTTTGCCTTCTCCTTGATCATGATAGAACAGTTTGTACTTATTAATATTTTCAATAATTTCGGGGAAATAATCTGGGGGTGTAGATAAATAAAATAGCCGGTTCCCTTGAGTTCCATATTGCTTATCAATCTCCTCAAGTCTTTCCTTCAACGAAGCATAGCCTTCCGCAGAAGAAAAGTTCGATTCGTGATAAAATATGCGTGATTCGAATTCCTCCCAGATACGGATATCGAGTTCTTGAGCGCGTGAAAAATTCTGTATAGCCTGTTTCATTTCTTCACGAAATTCTTCGTGACTCTTTTTTCTTCTTGCAAAGCCTACACAGACAAAGTTTTTAGATAGCCTGCCTTCTTTGATCAGATGGTATAATGCTGGAAATAACTTGCGTGCTGTAAGATCGCCGGTAGCACCGAAAATTACCATCACACAAGGGGGGCACGGGGGTAAAGTTCTCCCACCATCTTGATTTTCATTACTTGTCATTTCCATCGTACTTTTGAGACCTCGTGACATAGCTAAAAATGTTTAGGATAACAAAAAAAGAATAAAAGTAACTATGGAGAAAAGTGCTTATTTTCGCACAGACAGGTTCTAGAGGCATAAACTACAAGACATTTACGGAGGATACATCCTAGAGCAACTTAAAAACATTTTAATCAGTTCCTTTATGTTTTCATCGTTACTTTGAAAGATTAAGAGGCTTTAACGTAGCGAAAATCTACGACTCCGGTAGGGGAAAAGTGGAAATTGGATAACTTTTTGTTTGATGCAAAATGAAACGCATCGTGGTAGATGGGTTCAATGATATGAAAAGTTTCTAGATATAGCGATGCTTGTGAAATCAACTCACGACGCTTATTAAGATCTCTTTCTTCTTGAATCGTAGCGAGAAGAGTTATGTAATCCTTATGGTTCACTACATAAGGAGGAACTCCTGAAGGATGAGCAAAAATGGTGAGAAATGCCATAGGATCAGAAAAATCGGCAAACCAGCCTCCAGTTGCCAAAGAGAAATGCCCCGATGCTAGTTCTGTTTGTAAAAGTGCAAATTCTTTTCCTGCTATGGAGATAGAAAACCCTAGGGTATCTTTCCACTGTTCTCGAATTAATTGTACCATTAACGCGCTGGCCGAAGAGCCGGCAGGAAAGACCAGGGAATGACTTTCTAAATCTTTTGCTGAGATATTGAGCTCTTCTAAGGCCTCTTTAAAAAGTTTCTTAGCAAGCTGCTTACGCTGTTCTCTCGTAGGAAGATCTAAATTTGGGTAGGTATGTAAGTTATTTGGGAGCAAATGTTGTGCAGGCTTTGCTCTATCTAAAAAGATTGTGGAGACTAAGGATTCCTTATCTAACGCTAAAGACAGGGCTTTCCTTAGCTTTGTGTGATTCAGGGGGAATTTATTGATATTAAAGGTTAGCCAGGACGTCCCTGCAACATCGAAGGAATGTAGGTTCCCTGTAGACTGTAGGCGAGAAAGAGTTTCTGTAGGGATACGTTCTCCCCAAGGAGGACCTTGCCAATCTAATTTGCCTTGATTAAACAATAGGGCAGCGGTATTGGGGTCAGGGACAAAATGTACGGTAATTTCTTGAGTTTTTACTTGTTCCTGGTTGTAGTAGTAAGGATTTTTTTTAAGACGTAGCCATTGTTTTTGTTTGATCTTTTTAGGATAAAAAGCACTACTCGCAATTGGCAAGGTTTGGTGTAACTCGCGTTGCTCCTTATGCACCGGAAAGAAAATAGGTAATGCGAGAAGCTTCAGAAAATGTGAGGTTGGAGATTCTAACTCAATGACTAAAGTTTTCTCATCCTTTGTATAAAACCCTACATGCTCTTCAGAGAGCACGCCTTGCTGTATTTGCTTAACATTCTTAATAGGATCAAAAGCAAAATTATACACACTAGAAACTTCTTGTCTGACCACTTGTTTCCAAGAAGCAATAAAATCTTCTGATGTTAAAGGATCTCCATTACTCCAATATGCCTTCTTTAAATAAAAAGTATAGGTCTTGCCATCATCAGAAAGAGAGTAGCTCTCAGCAAGTGCGGGTTCTAGATTTCCTGTGCGTGTATTTTCCTGAACCAACCCCTCATAAATATGCTTAATTAAATTAATATCAGACAGTAGACGAACTTCGCGAGGATCTAAAGAGCGCGGGTCGTCTTTCATGTTGATAGAAAGGTGGTCTTGAGATTTGCGAAAATGTTGACATCCATGCAGCATTAGGGAAGAGGAGATAAGGAAACCGAAGCAGATTCCCATTGATATCTTGCGCATGGAGTAATTCCTGAAGTGATTTTTTCTGAGAGAAATAGCTCTCTTCCTAATCCTGCTATCATCGCAGCATTATCTGTACATAACTTAGAAGAAGGAAAGTATAAAGGCAAATCTAGAGTATTTTTTAATAAGCTTTGGAAATACTTATTGTTTGCTACTCCCCCTCCAACGAGTATAGATCTGCACGAAAATTTTTTTACAATATTAGGAAGTTTTTGCGCAATACTAGTGAATGCGGCTTTTTGAAAAGACGCTGAAATATTGTTCTTTTGACTTTCAGAAAGCCCTGGCAGTGGGGTACGATGATTACTGTTATTTCCCTTAATTGCATAAAGAACAGCTGTCTTTAATCCACTAAAAGACAAATCATAACCGGGAACTTTGGAAGGAGAAAAAGGATAGGAGGATTCACAGCCGTGAACTGCGAGTTGTTCTATTAAAGCTCCTCCGGGATAGGGCAAACCCAAAAAGCGCGCGACTTTATCGAAAGTTTCTCCTATAGCATCATCTCGGCTTTTTCCGATTAACTTATAAGTTAAAGGGTCTTCCATCAAAAATATGGCGGTATGAGCTCCAGAAACGACTAGACCTAATGCAGGGAATTCCACAGAGCTTGCTTCCATGTAGGCGGCGTAAAGATGCGCCTCAACATGATTTACTCCAATGATAGGTTTTTGACATCCCACAGCCAGACCTTTAGCAAAATTCACGCCTATAGCTAGAGAACCTATAAGTCCTGGTGTATGTGTGACTGCAAACAAATCAATATCTTCTAAAGAGACGCCTGACTCTTTTAAAGCAGATTGCACCACAGAGGGGAAAACTTGAAGATGGGCTCGAGAAGCTAGTTCAGGAACTATGCCACCATAAGAAACGTGATCCTGTTGGGAAGAGACGACATTGGCTACAATTTTCGCATTAGCATCTACTAAAGCACACGCGGTCTCATCACAAGAGCTTTCCAACCCGAGAGTAAGCATAAAAACCAAAGAAAAATATCAATTAGTGTTCTATAGTAAAGGGGTCTTCTGAATATCAGCAAGGAAAACTTCAAGAGGCAAAATGAAAAAGAATATGGCAGTTGACGAAGCTTTAAAAGAAATTTTAAGCCGAGAAGGAGCTTCTACTCAGGAAGAAATTTGTCAAAAACTATCTTCATTGGGGATTGCCATGACACAATCCTCCGTTTCCCGTTGGCTAAGGAAAGTTCATGCAATAAAAATCCCTGGGGAAAAAGGAGCACGTTACTCTCTTCCACCGTCTGTAGGTGAGTCAAATATCAAACGCCTAGTCTTTTCTGTTCGTCATAATTCCTCTTTAATTGTTATCCGCACAGCACCTGGTTCTGCTTCGTGGATAGCCAGCTTAATTGACAATAGGTTTACAGAAAGTATTTTAGGAACTTTAGCTGGGGATGACACAATTTTTATCACGCCGATTTCAGAGTCAACAATTTCCTTAATAGCCAAAGATATAGAAAACTTCTTGCTAGTTTTTTCTGATTAATTGCATGATTATGCTTTAATCGTAAATAAATATGCGCTGCTGATTTATGGAACATTGGGTTGCTACAGCAAGAGTACTGCTACGTGGTTGTGGTTATACGTTATTTGTTAGCGGAATTTCCATACTCTGTGGCTCCTTTCTAGGTTTAATTATCGGAACAATGACATCGCGTTATTTTCCTTGCCGCATTACGCGATGGCTAGGAAATCTCTATGTCACTGTGATCCGTGGCACGCCTCTGTTTATTCAAATTCTCATATTTTACTTCGGTTTACCATCGATAATTAGGTTGGACCCTACCCCCTTAATGGCGGGATTAATTGCTTTGAGCATCAATTCTTCTGCCTATCTTGCTGAAAACATTCGTGGTGGGATTAATGCCTTATCAGTAGGCCAATGGGAATCCGCGAAGGTTTTGGGCTACAAAAAGTCGCAGATTTTCTTTTATATCATCTACCCACAGGTTTTTAAAAATATCTTACCTTCTTTAACAAATGAATTTGTTGCATTAATTAAAGAAAGTAGCATTTTGATGGTTGTAGGAGTTCCTGAACTTACTAAAGTAAGTAAGGACATTGTTTCTCGCGAACTCAATCCCATGGAAATGTATAGTATCTGCGCAGCCTTATATTTGCTTATGACGTCATTGTTTTCTTATGTAGCTAGGTTGCTTGAGAAGAGGGAGGGCGTATGACTGTTAAGGTTAGAAATCTTGCATATTCCATAAACAACAAGCATATTTTATCGAAAGTTTCCTTCTCTTTAGAAGAGGGCCATATTACTCTTTTTGTTGGTAAGAGTGGTTCAGGGAAAACAACCATGTTACGCGCACTTGTAGGGTTAGTAGAACCTACAAGTGGGGATATTTCCATTGAAGGGGAATCCCCGGCATTGGTTTTTCAACAACCAGAGCTTTTTCCTCATATGACAGTGTTAAATAACTGCATGCATCCACAAATCATCGTTAAGCATAGAAGTAAGGAAGAGGCTAAAGATAAAACCTTTAATCTTTTAAAATTCTTGGATATCGAAGATATCGCGAATAGTTATCCTCACCAACTCTCTGGAGGGCAAAAGCAACGTGTGGCTATAGTTCGCTCTCTATGCATGGATAAGCGTATCCTTCTTTTTGATGAGCCTACATCTGCATTGGATCCTTTTTCTACCTCTGCGTTTAAACGTCTTTTGGAATCTTTGAGAGACCAAAATCTGACCTTAGGTGTCTCCACCCACGACATGCATTTTGTTCAAGGATGCTTAGACCGGGTATACCTTGTAGATCAGGGAGAAATTATAAGCACCTATGACAAGCGTTATGGTGATTTAGACGATGAGCATCCTTTAAATCTCTACTTGAATTCTGGAAAATAGTGGTGGGGAGATATACAGCTGCTCATAGCAGCTGTTGCATGATTTAGTAACGTCGCCAACTACAGCTGTATGCTGCTTGTATGATATAAAGATCTTCAGCCAAGGCTCCTTCTTCAACATTCTCTAATTGTATGGATACTCCGCCACAGTGTTTAGGAACAGTAAATACGCGAGCATTTCCAGCGGGAAGTTCGACAATATCATAGTTACACCCTCCTATCGTGGTTATTCCCACGCGATGCAGAGGCATTTCTATAGAACTCATATTTCCTTGCAACTCTTCCTTTGAGTTCCAAGAAGGATAATCATAGTAAATCTTAAGCTTTATACAGGGGCGACTATAATCTAGAATTGAGGGGATTAGAGCTTTCAGAGTAAGCTCCCAAGTATAAATTCCTGGATACTTACCATAGAACACATCGTCGTCAAGTACAAAACAGCTTTGCTCTTCATCAGATAAAGAATATTGAAGAGAATTCATAGGGAATTTCCCTGAAAATGTTGGGCTTTTTGCTCCCCAAGTAAATCCTAAAATACCCTGAGAAAGAAGTTCTAGAGGTAAGGGGTGTTCTACCTCGTGACTCAAACCTGTAGAAGAAAAAAGATAGGCTTCCGTATGCGTAGTTTGTGGTTGTACTGGAGCCTCTTCTGCTACTTTACAAAGATGTTGAGATTCCAAATATTTCTCAAGGTATTCTAAAGATATAGCATCAGAGCGTTCTCTAGGGTTGGCTAATCCTGTAATTCTATAACCATCCATATCTACAAGACCACGAAATTTCCCACCGGAAACTGGCATCATTTGAAACGTCAATGTAGTTATAGAGTTGTCATGATTTTTGACCTTTTCATGAGTTTCATGCAGTTTATCTTCTATAGGGCGCAATTTTGAACTTAAGTACCCTACAGAAGCCGCGTAAGAATCTTTAGGGTTTTTAGGCGTTTCAAGACCTGAGATCGTATGACGATTCATATCTATATTTCCTGTGAGCATCCCACCAGATATAGGCAAGAATTTCTGGTAGATCTCTATTAACACTTTCTGAACAAGGTAATTATGATCACTTAAAGAATCATCAATACCTTCTTCTATCAGGATCTTTAAATCGTTCAATTCTTCTAAAAGACCATGAAGAGATATCTTCATGAGACTCATATCTGTCTCTAAATCTTGAACTTTTTCATCAGTTTTCTTTGTATATAAATAATCTATATCTTTGGTTTGCTTTTGTAAAATCGTCTTAATGTCTTGTATATCCGTATAAATCTTATTGAGATCTAAGTTCACAGCATCCTTAGTATCACCCTTGATTTTTTCCACCATAGTTATAGTTTTTTGAATCATAGAAGATAGAGGTTCAGTGTTCTTGGAGACCGGATTAAAGAAAGAATTTCGTCTTCTCATAGTTTTATCTCATGCGAATAATTAATTATAATCCGCATATTAATAAAACAATTTAATTAATAAAGGTTTTATTTATTTGTTTATAAAAGAAAAACAAAAGATTAATTTATTAAAACTCTCTATTCTGAGGGCTCTTGTTTTTTTTCCCAAGGTAAAGGTGATACCGTTTGTGGAGGAGTGGGATCCCCCAAAGAAGAGAAAAGTTTATCAGCTAGCGTGCTAAACGGACTAGCAATAGTATAACTCTTTAATAGGGCAATACGCGCATATGCAGAAGACCAGTCGACTTCTGGAGACGAGATCGACCCACGAATTTTGATAAGGAAGAAGTTTTTAGTTTTTAATGAAGTATTATGAAAATATTTCTTAATGATTTCTGGATCGATCCCCAGCGTCATGAAAATCCTATCTTTAATCATATCAGTTTTACCCCATAGAGCAAGGCGTATGCGATTATCTATTAAAGCATCAAAACGTTTACAGATAATCGTTCCTTTTTGAACTGAAAAAAATATAGGAGTGAACCATGACTCAACGAATTGTTTGCTTTCTTCAATATCAAGGAACTTAAAAAGATCATACATAGTTCCCGTATTGGCTATGGAAATTTTCCCAAAGTCTAAACTTGCTGCTTGTATGCGAAATTCTTCAAATGAGTAAGGGGCTATGGGAAGATAGAAGTTCTCTTTACTTACCTGGAGTAAGACAGGATGTTGTGAATACGCATTTCCTGAGATTAATGGGTTAAACTCTTTGAAAAACGCTCTATTAATTTCCTCATTAATATGTAGGGTAGCCACAAGATCATCTTCTAAAAGAATAGACTGTTCCTTTAAAATGAGGGGAATATACGCTTGGAGATTCGTTGAGTCTACCTTTACCGTTATCGGTCCTTCCCCCCTGAGGAAATGGTGGTTGATAGACACGTTAATCCTTGGCCCGGCCAAAGAGAGTACTTTAGTTTTTACACTAGGGGAGATAGGGAAGATTCCTGTAATGAACGACGAAGGAATACGCTTCCACTCTGCAGTTTGTTCAAATTCCCTTTCTGAGGGATTTAACAGGTGTTCTACAGAACCTTGTATGAGAAACTCTGCAGCTGTTTTACTTTCTTGGCTAGGGACAAGACAACTTCCCTGCAAGTCATATTCCACTTTAGTATCTAAATTACTCGAATATATAGATCCTGAAAGGTTGTTAATGATAAATGTTTCCTTCGAAACATGATCATAGAAAATCATGGGATTTGTTGATAAAGATCCTTCGAAACCGCCTTCTGTGAGTAAGGAAAGACAAGAAAGCCCTGATTTTTGCTGAGCACAAGAAAGCTTATAAATATCTAATCGAGCAATAGCGGTTCTGTGTAGTGTACATGAAGGAAAACATGAGGCCTTTTCAAAAAATCCCAAGTAACGTTCTGGAGTGATTTCCCATTGTAGAGTCCCTTGAGTTTTTGAAGACAGAGTTAACGACTCGTCCATGATCAGTTTCACATCACCTTTAAGAGCTTCTGTTTTAAAAACTGAATGAAGAATAAGCCTATCTTCTTCTTTGGGATTGTATAATAGGGAAAATGTCATATCTCCAGTAGGTCCAATATAGGTAGATAGACATGCTTCTTTTTGCTGAATTCTAAGAATCCTATCGATAGGAAAGTCAATAACCTCGCCAGCACTTTGGATTTTAATATTATTCATATCGATCGCTTTTTCAGGATCTACAACAGAAACTAAAACATCAGGAATAAGAATCCTTGAAGGGGGAGCTAAAGGATCTTCAGGATCTTCTATCATGAGTTGTAGATTTCCTTTAGTTAAAGATCGTCCTCCATCAGTATGTAAAGAGAAACTCGCTTTGGTAAGCTGTAGAGGAACTAACTTCGAGGAAAACAAGCTTAAGGGTAGCGAGCTGAGCTTCCCATGTATTAAAGTTGAGGAAGTCTCAGGACGTATAGGCTCATTAGGCTTTCCAAATTTCCCATGTATGAAAACTTCGTTTTCTCCTGCCGTGATTTTTCCTGAAAACTTAGGAAAATACAGGTGCTTTTGCGCTATCTGAACTTTTCCTGAAAAGGTAGCTGAAGCGTAAGAAAACTGTTGAGAAAACTTCTTTCTCCAGTTTTCCTCAAGATGATACGTAGCACTCCCTTGAAATAATAGAGATTGTAGAGTCCCTGAATATGAACAGTCCATTTTCAGCAAGGAATTATCTAGGTGTGCTTCAGCTTTTAATTGCGAATTTTTATATTCACCATGAATTTCTAAAGAATAGTAAGGAACTTCTAAAGGTATATTAATGACGAACGGCCTAGGAAATAGAGCGCGTAAATAGGTATGAGGCAACATATTCTGTTGAAGAATAAATTCCGTGCGTTGTTTTTTACTATCTACAGTCATTATTCCATGCACGTAAGACTGAGCAGCGCCTCCAAATACAGCTACAGAAGATCCACGGATATGGGTATAGCGAGTCGATTTTTTAATACTCACTTCTACATTTTTCATCTGGACAGAAAGGTTAGGATCTTTAGGAGATAAGGCAACTAAAGGAAGACTTGCCTGAAGATTAGCTTCTATATTTTTCCATTGAGTCAAGTCTAAGGGGATTTTGGCATTAGATATATGCGCCCGGATATTCTGACTAGAAATTTTCGTAGGGAAAGAAAGCACTTCAGAACACAACAAAGAAGCGATTTTTGGCTGTAATTCTATAAATGAAGAGCCGCCTTCTACAATATGGAAAGTCGACTGATGAATATACCCTTGCAACTTAGCTTGGATTTGACTTCCCTGAGCCGTTGCTGTCATAACGATTTTACCGTTATTGTGTGCAGCAACAGCGTGCAAATCGATAATATCCTCTTCAGAAAGAATACGATCTACAATAGGCGAGGCTATAAATAGCTTAAAAAAGGAGGCGGGGACAGAATGTAATTCTGCAGTGATATTGACTTTCGGTGAGAATACGCTCTCTATGAAGACTCTTCCTGTAGCGTTGTCTTCTGTAACCACACCTTTAACCAGCAACTTCTCTGGTGTCTTCTCCACATAAAATCCCGAGAGAACTAGGGTTTGCCCTTTAACTGTCTTCATAGTTATGGACCCATGTTCTGAAAGTATGGAACTATGAACTAAATAAGAAAGAAATACTCCTGGATCCAAATTCCCTACAGAAGGTTGTTCTATAGACAAGGATTCATCCACTTGCAATGACCAGCCTGACAAGGCTATAGCCTTAGGACGCTTATAAAGAAGTAGCCTAAGTAAAGACCCATCAATTTCTATCTTTTCTGCTGAGAAGAATTCTCCTGTTTTATTTTTCCCGATAACTTTAACCTTCTTAGCAGACTGAGGCCCTAACCAAGACAATTTCAAGTCTTCAATATCACACGAAAGCCCTGTTTCTTTGTGGATCAATGATAGAAAAAGGTATTTCCCAGATCCCTCAGAAAGTAATGAAGGCAGGAAATAGAAAAAAGTTAGGAAAATTCCCAAACTTATGCTTATCCCTAAAGTCTTATACCAGGATCTTCGTTTCATTTTATCTTTCCGGCAATATCTGTAAGGGTTAGGTTGTGAGGACTTTTCGTTGCTTGATCAAATATATTTTTCAGACTATTCTGTATTAAACTTAGCGCCGCGTCTGGATGAATTTGATTAAATGTTTTTAGGTGAAGAAGTTGCTCGACTATGTCTTTAATAGTGAGGCCTGAAATGTTATGAGTAGGCTTATACGCTCTCTTATGAAAGAGAATTAAACCTTCATTTTCTAAAATATCTAAACATTGAGATATCTCCCCAATGGGAATCTTCGAGTTTTTCGCTATAGTCTTTGCCGTAGGAGGTGTAGAGGCCTGATCAAAATCTTTCGATATCACGGAAAGAATATAAGTACATACCACAAGTTTAATGTAGCAATTGGGGAGGTATTGCTCTGAAGGGAAAATAAAATTACATCCCTGATTTTGAATGAGAAACGTAAACGCTCCTCCAAAAAGATAAATCATCGCATAAAGATAAAGTAGAAGTAAAAATGAGGGTAATGCGACCAAAGCTCCATAAGTAAAGCTGTAGTTAAATAAGTAGACCTGCAGACAAAAGAACACCTTTTGAAACATGATCCAGATAGTCCCTGCTGTTAAGGAAGCAATGAGTGCTGCTGTCTTTTGTACAGCCACTCTCGGCAAGAACGCATAACAACAAAATAACGCTAAATAGATAAAAAAATAGGGGGTAAGACGTGAAAATACATATAATGCAGTAATCGAATGGCTTAAAGAAAATAGTCTAGCGTACTCCACAGGCATGATTTGTGTAATGTAAATCCAGGACCCACAAACAATAATGAAAATCATTGGGCTAACTAGCGTGATGATTAAATAAGAAATCAATCTCTGGATAGATATAGGCGTCCATCCAGTTCTAAAAATCTTATTCAAACCATCTTCTAAAGATAAGAGCATAAGAATCCCTGCCCAGCAAAAGACAAAGAAGCTTCCTACCAATACTAACCCTATAGTACTCGTTGTGGAATGATAAGCAGCTTCAACAATCGCCAGGATAGGTCCTTTATAATCAGGGAACTTAACAAGAAGCCATTCCTTCCAGTCCAGATTTGCAAAAAGATGTTGGGATAGCCTTAAGAAAAAGACGAGTATGGGTATGCAACTAAACAAACCGTAATAACTCAAAACACAAGCTTCTTTAGAAACCTCATTTCTTAATAAAACTCTAGGAGCTAGTAGGAAAGACCTAATGATACGATTATTTCGAAATCCCGACTTTGGATTCTTTTTTTTTTTTGAAAATAGCGAGAGTTTTCGAAACATAGTTAAATCAAATAATCATTTTTTACTTATTTTAATAAAAAGTGATTATTTAATACTAAGTTAATAAAATTTTATTTATTAACTCTTATATGTTTTAATACATGAGATTAATAAAAATAATGGAAACTCTTCGCGACTAACGTTTTCCGCCTTCGCTCGTGTTCCTATAGATTTTTTGGGAGATACCCATTCTTCCATACTTTGAATCAAGAACCCATGTTTTGATAATGCTTGGGTCCAATAACTTAGGGGGAAATGAAAAGAAATCGAAGATTCTGAATGCTTTTTCCCCGGATGAGCAATAATGGGAATAGTCATTTTAGAAAGATAACGGTCGATCTTTCTTGAAAATAGCTTTTTATCTTCATCATAATGCCATGAAGAGACTCTAGGAATACGAAAACAAGGATGATTTAACACGATAAAGAATCTTCCCTGATCACCAAGAAGCCTGGCAACATTATCAATTGCCTGATCTGGAGCCTCCATATTTTGCAGAGATAAAATCGCCACAGCTGTGGAAAAAGAGTGGGAACTCTCTATCTTCAGCTTTTTCGTAAGATCAGAGACAAGAAATTCATGAGATCGAGATTTTCGCAATTTTCTTGCGATGGAAATCAAACTCGGGGAGATATCTATACCTAAATATCCACATTCCTTAGGGAGCATCCGTTCTAAAACCCCCTGACCACAACCGATATCTACCAAACGATCTTTTGATTTTAAATCGAGTAAAGGAAGTAATTTAGGCAGGATGACTTCCCTATGATAGTAATGCCCGTCACTCTGAACGATCTTATGATAATCTTCAGCTATGGGCTCCCAAGATGTAGACTTGGTATCTTCTTTCTTAGAATAAGAACGGTGCTTTTTATTGGAAAAGTGTCGCGACATGAGAGAGAGAATTTACTCAGAGACATAAAAAAAGGCAAGAAGAAGCTCTCTGCCTTTTTTTAATCATGCGATGACTGGGATTACTGTTCATATATTGGGAAGCCTTGATCATCGGTTCCTATGATTCTTCTGCCTCGTTGTTCTAACCGGCTCATGGTTACTGATGGAGAAAGTCTATAGGAGCTTTGCGCACCCCATCCACCATAGCGGTCCCCACTTGGATCTCTCAGATCTCCCTGATCTGCCGTTTCTGTGGTAGAGGTCAATGATACACGCCTCGTGTCCTCACTTACAGCACTCACAATCCGGCTCTCAACAGCTTGTAAGTTAGAAGTAGAACTACGTAATTGTTCAATTGAAGCTGATAGAGTCGAACAAACGGCTTCTAACTCTTGCTTACGCTGTTCTAAGTAAAGTAAATGCTGTTCTCTTAGTTGAGCATCAGATTGTAGCTGTTGTAGAACAGCGCGACTTTCCTCCACATGTTGTTTTAATGTCTCCATTTCCACTCTCAAGGCGCTCACAGCATCCACCATGTTCTTAACAGCGTCTTTAGAGAACACTCCTGTTAACGATTCCGCTAAACGCTCAAAAGGAGAGATTATAGTCTCAACTCGAGTACCTACAGATTTGAAAGCTTCCAAGTTAACCTTAAACTCTGAGATAAGCTCATCAAATTCTCCCGTACATGTTTCAAGTTTATTGCCGAAATCAGATAACTTCTCATGCAACTGTGTAAGTTCTGAAATTTGGTTAGCAAGATCCCTGTTTGCAGATACTAAAGTATCTACTTCTTGATGTAAGCGTGTGTTTTCTTGGCTAAATTGATGAAGTTGTTGTTTCATACGGCGTGCCACTTGAGAGGGGGTGCTATCCTGAATCACCATAATGACAATGACAAACGAAACAAGCATGATGGCAATCATTAAAACAAGAGAAAGAGTTGAAACAGCAACCCCGAATTGTAAGCAAATTAAAGCAGCTATACCCACCGCAAACAAAGAAACAGCAGAAATAATTTTAATGAGATGAAAAATGCGCTGAAGCACCGAAACCTTAACCTCAGGAATTACTAGCTTTTTAGCAGTTGCAACTTCTGGTGATGAAGGACTAGGTAGTTGAGTTGCAATAGGTATGACCGCACTTTTATCTGCTCCATAACCTTCAGAAGTAGATAAGGAGTTACTCAATAGCACTGTGCTTGTAGCAGATTCTACTGGTGATGTCATAACTTAATTTCCATGTTAAAAATTTTAATTTCGCAGAGATTAATTATAATTGTTTATAAAATCAAGTTCTTTACAAAGCGGCATGCGATTGATATTTAATAGATAAAAAAAACGGACGCTGTCTAAAAGGAAATAGTGAGCCTTGTACCTTTCAAAGGCTCCTAAGATTAGTTCTAGATAATCTAGATAAAAAGAAATAACTCTCTATTTTTTATCTAAATCGAACAAGACATCTAGGAATTTTAATCAAAAGATGTAAGAATCTATGCTCTCCGAAGTTTTTCTTGTGGTTATCCTATCCTAAAGGATATGGTGAGATAAATAATTTTCTAGTTACACCTTAAGAAGCTTCTTTATAATTTTGATCTGTTCGCAATAGGCTATAGGTGAATAAAAAACAACGTCAGAAGACATTAATCGCCCCCTCAATTATGGGAGGAGACCTTGCTTGCATAGGTGCAGAGGCAAAAAGAATAGAAGAATCGGGTGCAGACCTTATCCATATTGATGTTATGGATGGTCATTTCGTACCCAATCTGACTTTTGGTCCAGGAGTCATCGCAGCAATCAATAGATCTACAGACATCTTTTTAGAAGTGCACGCTATGATCTACACTCCGTTTGATTTTGTAGAGGAATTTGTAAAATCAGGTGCAGATCGTATCATCGTACATTTCGAAGCCTCTGAAGATCTTAAAGAGTTGTTATCTTATATTAAAAAATGTGGAATACAAGCGGGGTTAGCTTTTTCTCCAGAAACCTCTATAGAATTCATACCTCCCTTCCTCCCTTTTTGTGATGTCATACTATTAATGTCTGTGCGCCCAGGATTTTGTGGTCAGGGTTTTATTCCGGATATTCCAGACAAAATCCGCTTTACAAAACAGGCAATAAAAACCATGGGGTTAGAAGATTCTTGCTTAATTGAGGTTGATGGGGGAATTAACGAGACTTCCGCAAAACTATGTCGTGAAGCAGGTGCAGATATTTTAGTGGCTGCATCTTACATGTTCGAAAAGAACGAACAGACTATGGAAGAAAAAGTTTTGCTACTTCGAGGAGAAAATCATGGTATTAAGTAGCCAGCTCTCTGTGGGAATGTTTATTTCCACAAAAGACGGTCTTTATAAAGTCGTAGCGGTTTCTAAAGTAACAGGCAATAAAGGGGAATCTTTTATCAAAGCTTCGTTAAAATCTGCTGATTCCGAAGTGATTGTTGAAAGAAATTTTAAAATTGGCCAAGAAATAAAAGAAGCCCAGTTTGAATCCAGAAATCTTGAATATCTATATATTGAGGACGACCACTTTCTTTTCCTTGATTTGGGAAATTATGAAAAAATCCATATCACCAAAGAAATCATGAAGGATAATTTTTTATTCTTAAAAGCAGGAGTCACCGTTTCTGCCTTGGTTTATGATAATGTTGTTTTTTCTATAGAGTTGCCTCACTTCTTAGAGTTAATGGTGTCTAAAACAGATTTCCCCGGGGATTCACTTTTGATTACCGGTGGTACAAAAAAAGCTTTATTAGAAACAGGCATCGAAATTACAGTACCTCCTTTCATAGAAATTGGGGATATTATAAAAATTGATACGCGTACGTGTGAATATATTCAACGCGTCTAACTTCAGGCTGAGAAGGTAAGAGAAAATACATATGGATTTAAAGCAAATAGAAAAGCTCATGATTGCTATGGGACGTAATAGCATGAAGCGTTTTGTGATAAAACGTGAAGGGCTAGAGCTTGAATTAGAAAGAGACACAGGAGATAAACCTAATCAAGAACCCGTGTTTTATGACAGTAGGTTATTTGCAGGTTTTTCTCAGGAGCGCCCTATTCCTACGGATCCAAATAAAACAATCGCTAAAGATGTTGCTCCTGAAAAAACAGAAACTGAATCCCAACAAGCTCTTGGGGATTTTATTAGCTCTCCATTAGTAGGAACATTTTATAGTTCTCCTTCTCCAGACTCCCCATCTTTTGTTAAGCCTGGCGATGTCGTTTCTGAAGATACGATTGTTTGTATCGTAGAAGCTATGAAAGTTATGAATGAAGTTAAAGCTGGTATGTCCGGCCGCGTTGTTGAAGTTCTCATCGCCAACGGTGACGCAGTACAATTTGGATCTAAGTTATTTCGTATAGTTAAAGCTGAGTAATGAAAAAAGTCTTAATAGCTAATCGTGGGGAAATTGCAGTACGTATTATACGTGCTTGTCATGATCTAGGATTGGCCACAGTTGCAGTATATTCCCTGGCAGATCAAGAAGCTTTACACGTGCTCCTAGCAGACGAAGCCGTGTGTATAGGAGAGCCTCAAGCTGCTAAATCCTACTTAAAAATATCGAATATCTTAGCTGCTTGTGAAATTACAGGAGCAGATGCTGTCCACCCTGGCTACGGTTTTCTAAGTGAAAATGCAAATTTCGCTTCCATATGCGAAAGCTGTGGTCTGACTTTTATTGGTCCTAGCTCAGAATCTATAGCGACAATGGGAGACAAAATAGCAGCAAAACAGCTCGCTAAGAAAGTGAAATGTCCTGTAATTCCTGGCTCTGAAGGTATTATTAAGGATGAAGCTGAAGGATTAAAAATTGCTGAGAAGATCGGTTTCCCCATAGTCATCAAAGCTGTTGCTGGGGGAGGCGGTCGCGGTATCCGTATTGTTAAAGAAAAAGATGAGTTTTTCAGAGCTTTTTCAGCAGCAAGAGCGGAAGCAGAGGCAGGATTTAATAACCCCAATGTCTATATTGAGAAGTTTATTGAAAACCCCAGACATCTAGAAGTCCAAATCCTTGGAGATAAACATGGGAACTATGTGCATCTAGGCGAAAGAGATTGCACAGTACAAAGGCGTAGGCAGAAACTCATTGAAGAGACTCCAAGTCCTATACTTACCCCGGAACTCCGTGCAAAAGTAGGGAAAGTCGCGGTTGATTTAGCAAGAAGTGCAAACTACCACTCCGTAGGCACAGTAGAATTTTTATTAGATAAAGATAAGAAATTCTATTTCATGGAAATGAATACGCGTATTCAAGTGGAGCATACTATCACTGAAGAAGTTACAGGTATAGATCTTCTCAAAGAGCAAATTTATGTAGCTATGGGGAATAAACTTACTTGGAAACAAAAAAACATTGTTTTCAAAGGGCACGTCATACAATGCCGTATTAATGCTGAGGATCCTAGCAACAATTTTGCACCTTCTCCAGGGCGTTTAGACTACTATCTTCCACCAGCAGGTCCTTCTATACGTCTAGATGGAGCTTGCTACAGCGGCTATGCCATTCCTCCTTATTACGATTCTATGATTGCTAAAGTGATTTCTAAAGGAAAGAATCGAGAAGAAGCTATAGCTATTATGAAACGTGCTCTGAAAGAATTTCATATTGGAGGCGTCCACTCCACAATTCCTTTCCATCAATTCATGTTGGATAACCCTAAATTCATTAACTCAGATTATGATATCAACTATGTTGATCATCTTCTTTCCCAGGGGAATTCCTTATTCTAAGAAATTCTTTAAAAGTTCTTGTGTCTAGATATCCCTTCTCTAGACTCCTTAGTCTTTGTTAATTAAAATGTTAAAAGTTTAAGAGAAGTGATTCTAGAAATGGGCACTTCATGCTATAATGTTTTAATTTCTTAATATTGTTTTCGTCTTTATGAGAATATCTACTAACTTTTGTTTAAGCCCTTTTAATCAAGAGCCCTCTTATTGTGACAAAATATTATCTAAATTAGACAACTACTTCTATTTCGGTGGGAAACAAGTAGAAATCGTCGGAAGAAATGAAAGAACTCAAGAAATCCTATGTATATCCAGCTCAGGGCGGCATGTGCCTATCGCTGAGAAGATCATAAAAATACTTTCTTATGTCTTACTGCCTATCGTATTAGTTGCCTTGCTTATACGCTTCCTTCTACATAAGGCGTTGAACAGCAAGGTCGTCCTAATGGACCAACAGGGATTAGGTACTCCTTGTGAGTCCTACTTAAATCAGGCTAAAGCTATTCGCAATAAATTTATACCGCTTCGCTATGCATATCGTAATGATAATAACGCCTTAAAAACTGCTCTCAATCGCGAAGGGTTAAAGGTTGTCCACTTTTATAGAGAAGAAACTACTAATCAGTTGCTTCTTACCATGACATCACAAAATCTCCCGAATATAGCATTTACATTAGCCATTCCTGTCACAACCGCTACGCCTGAGGAAAGAGAACAGGCGCTAATGAAACACTTGTGGAACTGTATACAATCAATCAATACCGCTAAGCGCCAGAATTTAGATCACCTAATGATAAGTAACCCTATAGGCATTCACTTAAAAGATGGGGTGATTATTCATTGTATTCGCGATATTCATCTAACAGAACATACTTTAAATAAACACGATGCTTCAACAAGTGTAGAAGAACATAATCATCTACAAAACGCTTTCAATGATCTTGTGAACTTTACCGTACTTACTGGATACCCAGGTAAAGTATTTGCAAAATCAGACAGGAAATTTGTCCGCTTGGACAGTGCTACAAATTCACGAGCACTTTTGATTATTGATCCTGGCCATGTGACAACCTATACGGATAAAAACAAAGAAAGAGAACAACGCGTTACAGCCCTAATACCGATACTTCAACACGTGCCTCCAGAATATCTCCAAGGAATGCTCAACCAAATTCCAAGGTCTATAAAATCTAAAATCAAAAATCTACATTTTCTATTATCTCAAGAATTTCTCGACAAGACCTTAGATATCCAAGCCCCTCTATTTACATCCGATCACGTACAAACTCCATTGTCTAATCAAGAAAAGAGACAATTAGTACAGGACTTCCTCAATTTCATAGCCAGAAGAGCCGTCGTTCAAAACACTGCAGGTCGCAAGATGATAGTCTTCTATAAGGGCAATCCTGGAGAAGGAGAGGCTACTCTAATGAATCAATATAATAACTGCGGATCCATGTTCTATAAACCTGAAGGGACTCAAGAAAAATGTCTAGGGGAGAGCCTCATGGATCAGCTTATTGCTATAGGTATCTTTTCTAGTTACGAAAGTACTGAGAACATGATTTGTGCTTACTTTGATTAAATCTGTCGATTCACAAGAGGAAAATAAACAACTATGGTAACTAAGAGGATGAACATTTTGCCTTTAAACATACTTAAAGACACACCTGTAATTAAAGTAAAAGAACCCCCAAAAATATCATGTTAAACTCTGTAACATTTTCTCCACTCTATTCTCCCAGTCGGGTAGAAAGGTTCTCTGCTGCTCTAGACTCATATTTCTATCTAGGTGGTAAACAAACAAAAGTTATAGATAAATCATCCGAACTGGGGATCAGACTTGTTACTCAACATGAAACAAGAGCAATATCTACCGTTGAAAAAATACTAAAAATATTCTCTTGGATCTTTATTCCTATTACCATCACGGCATGGTTACTACGCTTAGCCCTACATCTATATCTACATATTGCGTATCCCTGTATATATCTTGACGCTGCTTTACCAGAAGCGCTTCAGAAAGATATTTTTATTACATGTCAAAAAATCTCACATACCCTAAACACAAAAACGATTCTCACAACAGAAGCAGATGCTTACCAAGAGCTCTCTAACGAAGGTATTACGTTACTAAAGCCTCAAGAAGAATTCTTAAATGTGCTCCCTGAGAGATTTTACCTAGATTCTCGTGAATCTTATACCTTCTATTTTCTAGGACGCCGAGATAAAATTGACACTCATAGTTTAGACCTTTACAACCTAATTCAATTAGGAAGAAATTTTATTGCTGGGTATGGATTAACAAATAAAAACGTAAAGAAGTCCATAGCAATATGTTTAAAAGACAGATTCGGAATTACAGCAAAAATTACGAGTCTTCCAAAACAAAATCAGGCGCTATACCAAGGTCTCAAAGCAGAATTCCGCTTTGATAACTATCCTAATTATGTTTGCACATTGAAGGATAATACCATAAGTATGCGTAGGGTAGTAAATTCATATGCAGAGGAGTTAGAAGTATCTGCTATTGCTACCTTTGTGAAAAATGTTCTAGAAGCACGCTATTTAGAAAAAAGAGATAGCTCTCATATATCTTGGCCTAAGTATGTGGGTTGTGACATGGGCGCAAGGGTAGTCATTCTCGATGATGAGGAGGAACACAAGGAGATTATCACCTCAACCCCTGAAGGGGATACTACAACTAATCTGAGATACTTCTCTTCAAAATCTTTTGTAGAGTGCTATCATAATATGAAAAAAAGAAACTTAGTTCCTTATATTTTAGGGAAGAATGCCGTATTTAAACATCATCAAAATAGATACCAACTGATTATGAATGAAGTTGGAAGCAGCCTACCTGTTGAAGATGTAGATAAAAGCACAAAACATGTAATGTCTGCCTTTTTAAGACAAGTTCCCAGTGCTTTCCTTAAGGATGTATTACGAGAAGCAACCGCACAAGAAGTTACTGTTGCCTTACCTTCTTTAGATATTAAGAAAATTGCCCGATCTCTAGATCTGGATCAAGTTATAATTCCAAAAAGCCATATTCTTATACATAAGCCTCTATTACGAGGTCTCTCTAGTAAAGAAATTAAACTAGAATTAGCTATTGAATTCATTCAACAATTTTTATCTCCTGCACATTCAAGTCGTGAAGAAGTATTCATTCCTTATAGACAAGAGTATTCTCCAAACTCTCCATCTAGTATGACAATCTGGGGATGTCTTTCTAATACAATAAATAACAATTTGATAAATTCTATACTTATGTAATTAGTAGAAATGCATGTGATTGAAAGATTTACAGAAGTATATCGGGGAGTATTTGTACGGGTAAGTAGACTTTAGACAAAGAAACCCCTGTATCTATCTATTCTCAAATACTGGAGTCATTACTTACTTCTTATTCTAAAAAAAATAGGTATCCTGATTAACAGAATACCCATCCTTCACTATATAGAAGCATCAAATAGATATATTTTAAGTTGGAGTAGTTCCTGGGTGTCCGAAGCTACGACGGCTAGTGTCAGGCGTTGAATGCCTAATTAAACGACCCTCTCTTTGAACAGCTTCTTGTTCATTACCAATATACCAGCGAGCCTGCTGACAGAAGCAATTGTATAGGGACCTCCACTGAAACTCAGGAGTTCCTTCTTGGTAGAATCTATCTCGTCTACTTGCAATATCTGCATCCGAAACATCATTTTGGCTGTACATATGTAAATGTCTTAATAAAGAGTAGGAAATTGACATCTGATAAAATGTTTTATAATAAGCAGACTCTTGTCGGGATAAAGCTTCTAAATTTGAAGTAACTTCTGGGAACCTTTCCCTGTATGCTTCTAAATCTCTGAGGGAGTACATACTCACAGCAAAAGAGAGTTCCATTAACTCTGTAACTGCATTTATAAGAACTGGATCTCTAGAAGCTGCATCATCAGGGAAAGCCACTCGACCATTTTGATCGGTATGCAATAATTCTAAGACCTCATTATTTTTCCTGCTTTTTAAAGAAAGTAAATGAGAAATATCGGGATTGACTGGCTCTCGTAAACCTCCCCAATTTGGGGGTTGCAGCGTATCTCGTTCTTGATTAAGTTTCTGCATTACATTATCTAAAGCAGCTCTTCCTTCAGCAGTTAATTCGGGACATGGTTGTAGCCCTATTCCAGATCCAGGAATAAATTGTTTTGATCTAATAAAAGCGGTAGCAGCAACTAAACCCATTACAGCAAGAACAATACCACCGAAAATTAATAAGCCTAAACCAGCACTTCCAGCCAGTCCTAAGCCACCAACTACCATAAGAATTATAGGAATGGCGACCGCTAAAACAGCCAGGCTTATTTTCAATGACTTAGAGCGACAAACCCCTTGACTTGTTTCACTATTGTTTGTTAAGTTTGCGCAGTTGCATAACCTACTCAAATTTATCATATTTTACCCATTTGGATGAAAGAAAGGAACGAGCGTAATATTTTACGCTTTAGTGTATTTAAAAGCAAGTTTAAAATGGGTTTTACCTCGCCGGATTTTTTGTTAATATCTTCAGGATCTTTGAGTTAAGCTAGCTTTCATGAGTTTATCCGGTTCTTCGCAGGGGAGGGGCTGGAGTCTTCTATCTTCAAAATGATTTCTTAGAAAGTTCAATCTCAACTAGGACAGTTGTTTATCTTTCTTACAATTTAAAATAAGCAAGTTCTGTAAGGAAAAGCCTTTTGTTACTTAAATTTTCAGACAACCATGACGTTGTCTGCTTACTACAAGCCAAAAAACCTATCACATAATGAGCTAGAACTTCTTCTTAAAAGTTAGGGGTGCGCCAGTGAACAACCACTCTACTAAAAGTATATAAATGGACTTTTGGGCTAGCAAGAACACCTAATCTTTCTAATTCTTTTAATATCCTCGACCCAAGTAAACCTCTTGTTTCAGGGTTCTCATCAGAATAATCAAAGAACAAAAGTTTTGCCCACAGCATATCTGGAGTCCCTAAGGGAATCACACTCTGTATTTGGCCGTTCTCTTTTTTCTCAGCTATATGAATTATGAAAGCTAAAAATAATCTAGAGAGCTTTTCTAACCCTTTTTGACTGACAGTATCCCCAGACTCCGTTTTTAAAATTTCTCGGCAAAGTAGGGGAAAGTTAATAGAAAATTCTGTCGCCTGTTCTTTAATAAAGGGGCTTTTTTGAACTTTCTTGAGTTTGTATATAGGAACCTTAATACCAGAAAGATCCAATTTACTAGATAAGCTGAGATAATTTACCCAGAAGTTCAGATTATCTATTTTTGAGGATGATTCAGAATCAAAAGTTATGAAACAGTCTTCTAAAGGCAAAGAAGAATAAACAAGGGGCAGATGGCGTATATTTTGTAAAAGCTCAGGATGGACAAGGAGGAGTTTCCTTTTATCTTCAGGGACCAAAGAATCCAAGGAGACAATACGACGCTTATAAGAGAGATAGCTATGCAAAAGGAGTCTTATAGCTAAAGCAATAAGAGTAATGGGAAGGAGGAGAATACCGATAATTTTTAAGACCTTTTCATAGGTTGCCAAAGCACGGCCAGGAAAAGTTAGAGACCACGCTCTATTTAAAGGATCTCTACCAACTATGTAGGATTGTTCACCTCCGAAGTAAAAGCAAGAATCTAGAAAAGAAACAGTTTTCTCTAGAGGCGTAGGTCTGGAATAGTTAGAAAAAATGAAACAAGACATCTTTCCTCCCAAATAACAAATCTCCAATATTATAACATAAAGCGTATGAAAGACTTAAAATAATTTAAACAACTAAACTCTCTTACCTAGAAGAAATTATAGGTAACTGTCTTGAAGCAGTTTTAGATGATTTTATTGTAAAGAATACTTTACACCGCCTAACCCAGAATAAAGAACTGACCACCATCGAAATGTTATTTTAATGGGGATACAGGTTAGAAATTGAAGGTAGTATTTTTAGATGCAGGGGTTATAGGAAATTCTAAGGCTCTAAAAATAATTTTATTGCTAGGTACAAATTCTTCATCTTCATCTGTAGCAGAACCTGAGCTGCACTCTAAAACAACAGAGGACTTAAAACTCACTCGATAAACATGTTGACTACTAAGGCTCTGTTGGAATCCGGATTTAATTTTACGAATGGCGTAGACTTGTTCTGAAGGAATTTTAATTTCTGAGACTGCTTGTTCTATTAAAACTGCAGCTACAGTGTAAGGACCAATTTGTATCTGATAATTGAACACACCCTTATCAATCCCTTGAAGATCCAACCTCACATCTCTTTCTGTTAAAATTTGACTTTTGGCTAGACTTCTCCAAATATTACAGTAAGACATCTTATTAATGAGAACTTTGGCATCACGCTTATAAACCTTCACTACATCTTTAAGCTTCGGAGTATAGCTCGAAAAGAGTTGTCTACGTTCTACTGATATCTCTTTGGATTTTGATTTAGAAACTTCTTCTGAAAAACGACTGGAAGTAGGTGAGGAAGGGGAAGAACGGCTAAACCCTCCTCCAAATGGAGGTAGACCACTCACACAAAATAAAGAGCGTTCCACTTTGTCGAGATACGTAACAGTTAAAACTTCTCGTCTAAGGAAACAATTTCCAATCAACCTCTTGTAATCTCTAGGGAACTTTCCGGTTCTAAGTGATTCAACATAGCCTCCAAAACATGTACTCGAACCCTTAATTATAGAAAAGATAATAATGTTTTTTATTCAAATCACTTACATTAAATAATTTATGATTATACCAAGACAGAAAAAGATCAAAAGATTTTTCTACATTGCCTCATGCCGATTGATATTTGGTGCTAGTTTTCGATTGGTTTTAGTTTTGGCGAGGATTGAAAAGAATGGACGTGAGAAAATACCGATGTAAGCCCATAATTGTCCAAAGATAATACAGTTAAGTATCTAACAATTAATATCTTTATACTATGAGTTAATCCTCTGATAATATTAATTAATTCAACATAATTAATATTATCAGACGTTATGTGAACGCCTTGTATACACAGAGCGAGGCCAGTTCGTCCACCTCAACGGCGGCAATGTCGATACTCCTGATTGAAGAGTCAGCAAACACTCTCCTGTCGTCAGGTTAAATTTCCTTACCTCTCTCTCAGCTTTCCACAAAATAGGATCAGAAATAACAATTGGATAACCAGAGATCTCGCTAAGATAACGAGAAAACTCTGCATCACTCTGATGAACTCCGTGTTCTCTCAATTCTGACCAAGTAAGTAACCGTAATGCTTGAGAGAATTCTCTATTATCCAGGCAATCAAAAGGTAGAAATACAGCAGAATGGTTATTGGGATTATAGAAAGCATTCCCAAAAGACTTCATCCATCTGGATAATCTATTTCCCTTCTCTCCTGTTGTCAAATCTTGTAATGTCAACACTTGCTCTAAAGTCAGAGACCTTAAAAGACGCACTCCACGCAAAGAAAACCCATGTTTTGCTAACAACAGCAGATATTTTGCAAAATGTTCTTCCTTGAGCTTAAGCTTGATAAGCACAGATTCTCGGCTGCGAGAGACGTATTGACAATAGCGAACAAACAACGAACTTACAATCTCTTTATTTTTCTCCCAAGCATCTACATCTGCGTAATAAACAAGATAACTGTACTCAACATCCGACATGATCTCGGCGACTACCCAGAAAACAGGAGAAAAAATAGTGATCGGTTCATCTGAAAAACCTAAGCGAGAAACCCAATATGCGGACAGGGAAGCCCGAGATTGCCAAGCTTCTCGAGGAAGAGGACATAGTAAAAAAAGATTTCTTTCTAGGGCGCATACATCGCAGAATTTTGACAGCCATAAAAATGGACAATAAGATAGTAAAGTGTCCTTAAATTTGTTTTGGATAAGAGATAGCGACTCGATGTCTCTAATTCTATCTATACCGAAATCGGTGATCTTCTCCCTAAGAGACCGAGATAAGGTGTTTAATGACAGAGAGGAATGGATATACTTCAGATGACCCATAAACTCGTCAAATTCTTCAAAGCTCAAGTGTTGCTCTACTAGCAGCTCCCCTAATAACTTCGGGAAAGTTATCTCGAAAAATGGCAAGTAGATCTCTAGAAATGACCGTATGCGTTTCCTCCACCCCCTCTTCCCGTGTATTAACTAAAGTAATCGGATGAATAGCTACTGGACCTTGCAGAATTTCACGATTATTCTCAATACATTCACGATCACTCTCTTCTCTTTTAAGCTGATACTTCTGTAGTAATAAGATGTGTGTAATAAGTTTAACAACCAGAGCTATAATTACAGGTATAACTAAAAGGTATGCTAGTATCTTCATACAACTTTGTATGCAAGAAAACTCGGGCTTAACTACCCTATAGCATAAGGATCCACTCTCAGACAAATCTGTCACTTGAATTTTAGGACCACAAATATGAAGAAAATTGCCTATGCGTTCTATTATTTTCTCTAAATGCACAGGCTGTCCTGAAGATATTTTCTTTTCTATATATTGCGGAGAAAACGATACGGGTGTGAAAAAATACAGATCCACGCTACCTTAATCCTCAAAAATAATTCTATCTAAACTAAGTCCTTTATTATCAAGACCCCCACATGTTCCCCTAAAGAAAACGTGGTTTGACCTATATAAAAGGTCTCTAAGCCAAATACTCCCAAGCGTGCGTTTGTTTGTCTCCCTTGCTGAATAAGATTTTCGACTTCTTCCTGAGTCATACCATCTCTAACAGGTACACCCAATAAGAAATTCGCCGTGTTATCTAATCTGTCCCGTGATACCTCACAAGTTTTGGTCGCTGATGTCACGATATCTTGACTACCGTCATCCCATGTGCGCAAGAAACCGGGGTAATGGATAAAACTGCATCCGGGTATCTCGGTTAATCTAAATTCAATAGGCAAATTACAGTGATATCTGGATACATTATCTACAAGGATTCCTCTCTCCTTATACTCCTCTTTACTAGCGCAACCTCGAGAACATAATAGTTCTGTGGATTTAATTAAGAGCTTACGCTGTTCCGAAGATAATTCTACTGTAAGAAACTTCTCTATAATGTCCGCACGACTTAGAACAGGGGGAGTTACAGCCTCCACCAAAGGAATCACAGGCTCCTCTAGTTCTTGTGCTTGTTCTTGTTCTCGGATCTTGCCTGAATATTGCAAGTAGAGATAAAGCCTGACAATAACCTTCAACGCTAAGGCAATAATCACGGGAATAACTAGAATGACCAAAAGTGCTTTGAGACATAGAGAAGCTATTGAGTCAACTACTTGGATCCTGTCACATAACAAGGTTCCGTTTGTCTCTACAGATTTTACTTCTATACCTTTAGAACTTTGGAACAATATATCATCTAAACGTCCGGATAATTTCTCCAAAACAATAGGCCGTTTGGCCTGAGCCATTTCATCCAATGGTTCACTATGGGAGTTTACTCCTGTTTCTATTGAAGTAATTGCAACGCTCTGAGTAATTCTCCTCATCCAAAGTGCATCACTAAATCGGACATGTTGTATAGCTGGTCCAGAAAACATAGTTCCGGATCGAAAAATTGTATTACTATTTGCAATAGTCAGTATATTCCTTACCATCACTATTATATCTTGAAACTCCCGCCATTTACACTTGTAGTTAGGGAATTTTATAAGGAGAGCTTCAACGCCAGTTTCTCCAAATAGTATTATACGAGTTAAGTACAAATCTCCGGATGTAGAATCTAGGTAATAGGAAGCTCCTCGTTTAGCTAGTCCAGGAAGTTCATATTTTTTCATAGAGGGACTTATCGGTAGCCAACGGAAATCGTTCCAGGAAGTATAATTAGCTTTAGAATCTATCGTATAAGTAAAAATATTCGCTTTGGGGAAGCGAGGAATATGTGTAGGAATTTCCAATAGATAAGGGACATTTTTGTGATGTTCTAAACTCGTGACATGGTGAGTTGATAAGAATTCTGCTGCTAAAATTGCTAAACTGAATGTTTCTGACCCTAATTTCAACTCTAAATGATCGCGATACTTTTCATTAATTAATGGGATATAATCATTTGTATTTCCAGAGGCAATCCTTTCCTTTACGATAGTTTGGCTAAAGAAATCCTTAAATCGCAGATCGATACTTCCTATTCCATCTCCCCCGCGAACATAGAAAAACCGTAAACAAAAATCATTTCGTTCTATTTTTACTAATTCTTTCGCATACATCAACTGTCTAGAGAGTTCTGCTGTTTCATCACTGACACGATAACGCACAAAATCTTCTAGAATGAGAGAAGTCCAATATACATCTATCTGGCTACAAGATTTCCATCGACTTCGTGGTATCGCCTCTTTTGGTTGGATGCTTACTTCAAGTACAGCAGGTGATATCGTGCTATAGAAGACGATATTTTTACCGGACTTTTCCCCACCCTGGAAGTACAAATATTTAATATTATTTGCTGGTATAGTCACATTAAATGCTTTGGAAGGAGCTGTGGTAACCCATCTTAAATTTTCCATGCTTCCCATAAAAGTTCCTGACCATAACTTGCCAAAAATTAGAAAGTCCTTCTCCTCCTTGTTTTCTATACCTAAAATATGACTAGGATAACTTTCTTCGTCTTCGGAGTTGAGTAGGATAACAGCGTCATCCAAGTTCTTTACGCTTTCTATTCTATCAGAAACTAGCATGCTGCGTCTGTAAATAGATTGCTCCTCTCCTCGGTTTTGCACTAGCATGTCATACCATTCTCCTAGCTCACTACGGGCGTTATCGGCGATTTCTATCATTGTTTCTCTAGGCACTTCTCCGGACCACTTTAGAATGACAGGGATGTGATATCTGGGAGAAGAAATTTTTATCTCCATGCAATTATCAGCATCTAAAGGAACTTTGCCTGTTATCGAACTAATAATGAGAGAATATAAATCGATAACTGCCGAAATCGCGCCACTTGCCTTTAATCGAATCGTGATATTTTTCGACATAATCCGGGGAGCAGATTTGAGAATATACGTACACCCCTCTGCTCCCTCTACAACTACGTTATATTGGGAGCTCGTGCGAACTGAAACCATTGCATATGGATGGGGACGATAGGTGAATGATCTATCTGTGAAACTAAATACTACCAAACCATCCTTACGAACCAAGGTAAATGTATTACCGAATTCCCAAGGTAGTTTTTGCAAAGTTTTAAGAATACTTTCTGGGTACCCCGCTTCTTCTGGTTGCTCTGCTTGCCATTTACTATGATCACACCCAGTAATTCCGAAAATAAGGCGACTGTTTTCTTTTTGTACTAATTGTATTTCTACTCCATCCAATAACAATATCTTAACTTTACCTACCCAGGATGCGATACTATCATGTGTTGATGCAGTATAAATGTGTAATCCAGCAGTGGGATCGTCTGGCTGATAAGTAGGTATTAAAGCTAAAACTCCTCCCATCATTTTGATCTCATTAATTTTCTTATCCAAATTGATAGTATGAGACGTAGATGTAGAATTTAAGAAAATAGAAGTATGTTGAGGGAGATCGGGTATATAGTAACGACAATTCCCTCCTCCAGAATAAATGGCCCCACCACCTAATCCTAGATAAAAGTTGGTATTATTTTTCCCTGTCAGGGTATCGTAACCCCGCTCAGAGCCGAAAATAGATCCAAAACCTCTTTGCCTAATTGTTAGAATTTTGTATTCGTCGTCATTCTCACTGTTTTCATTGATTTTTACTATTGGTACGTCTTGTTCCTCTTTTCCAAGATCAAAAACCACAGAATACGGTGATGGTATAGCACGGAATGAGATAACATTATTTGCTCTTGGATCCCCCGTTAAATTATAAAATCCAGCACCACCAATTTGAACTACTAATCCTCCTACTCCCCCTTCCACTATAATCTTATAATCCTTGTAGGAATTCGCTTGTTCCATACGTGCTTTCTGATCTTCCTTAGAATCTCCATCCAAGAGACGTACCGGTAGAACAGTTAGAGGATGCTTTCCTGCAACGATTTTTGTTTGTTGTGATACAGAAGTTAGGGGAGGTTGGTAATAGGGTGAATCAGTCTCCATGACAGCTTCCCGCCACACAATCTGATTAGAAAGGTAGATCACCTCGGTAACGGCTTTATATTGGATACCATATCCTACAATGACTGTAGTATAAATTCCCTTAGGTATCTTGGGAATGTTTCTAGGCCAATAACTATTGGCGTGTCCTTGCGCCAATGCTCTTGTCGGGCTAATGCTATAGGCATAACTCAACATCTCACGAATTTGCCAATCCGTCAGCTCTGGATGATGACCAATCCATCGGTTAGCATTATATGATTGATCTCCTGTCAAAACCGGAGGATTTTGACTTAGATCTAAAAAGACATTTCCTAAAACATGATTTCCTGATAGGTCTAATATCCCTTGCTCAGGCAAACTAACGACAATGTCTTTGCTCCCCTGCTCCAAGAAATCTTTGTATTTCAACCAAGCTTCGTGACGTGATTCATGATAAGCTACATTCCGCGCAATTGCCGCTGCTCCCATACCAATTGCCGCAATGGGACCTGCTGCTAACATTAAGGCAGGAGCGGCGACAGAAGATAATGTAAGAGCGAGAGAAATAGTATCAAAAGCCACCTGAACTCGAGCTGCCGCATGTTCAAAGGAAGAGGCTTCTTGCGTAAGAATGGTAACACTATTATAGAGATTCCAAACACCCGCCACTGTTTCTAAAATAGGAAGTTCTAAAACCTTAGCTGCACTCGCTAAAGCTCTTCCTGCACTTCCTCCAACCTTTTGAGCAACTGTTTGCAATTTAGATGCCACAGCACTCTCTAATCTAAAAGTGTTTACTCCTGCGTCTGTAATAAACTTCTTGCCCATTACCTGAATGACTGATCCCAGAGTCAACTCAGACATAGCTTTAACATCCATGAACAAGTTGAACTTTGCTAACTCATCACTAGAGTGTCCTTGTTCTACCATGCGAGAATATTGGATTAGAGAAACTATGGACATACCCAAGTCTAAATCCAAAACCCCAGTGCCCGATAATTCGTTAAGCATCCTTCCAACACGCTTAAAGGAATGTGCTAACCCTTTTCCATCAAACGTGATAGTTTTTGATCGTTTATCAGAAGTTTCTATTTCTACTGTTAGATTATCAGCGTCATCAATATCTACTGTTTTGATCTTTGCTTTATCATTATCAGTAATGGATATGGATTTCAGTTTCTTAGCAATAGCCTTGATCATAACTTGCAAAGATGACTGAATCCTTACCATGCTGTTCTTTGATGTTTGTATAAGAGAGGCAACTTCATTAGGTGTATCTGTAATTGCTCTCCCTTTAATTCTCTTGGTTCCAGGCTCTAAACCATGAGTTTTTAAGAGAGTTTGGAGCAAACTAGCGGTATCACTATCTAGTACATGCTTAGAGAGATAGTTATTTAAAACATCTCCATTGATCTTCAAACGACTCAAGTCGGATTCTTTCGTTGTCTCCGATATTCTTTGATGATCGACAGACCCTCCAATTTGATATAGAGTACGCCATGGAACTAGAATTTGACTGATCATCACACTTCCTCTTGCTGACATCTTCTCCAAAGTCGTGGATTGATGCTGAGAAGTTAATCCTAGGTCAGTGCCCAAAAACAATGTGTTTTCAAATAATTTAGAGTTAGGGATATATATTTTTATTTGCTCGTGCACACGTGCATAATCAGAAAATCCATAGCGCTGTTTTATCGTATAGGATTCGTCTACAATCTCACTTAAGAAATAAAAAGCTTGATCAACGGACGGAAAGTCGACATGTCCAAAATTAGGATCCGTAAACCTATACACACCTTCGCCCAGCTTTTGCAAAGTTAGGCTATGAGCTGGCGTAGTGATTAGGACACTTTTTAACGATGTGTCTTTAAACTTTTCTCTTAGCGTAAAAAGACTCCAAGACGCTGAAGAGAATACATCTGGAGAGTTCAAATACTTGTTCCCTTGCAATTGTAACCAATCCACTAATGCCTGACATCTATCTAACAATTGCCGGTCAGTTGGTGTTAATGGTAAACCTTCTCGATCTTGTTCCTGATATAACGATGAAACCGCCGTCAGATTCTCTTGGATAAGATCATAAGACGCTACATCTTTGGCTGACATGTATAACATTGAGAGCCCCATACACCGTCCCTCTGCACTATACAAAAAGGTCTGAGGATGCAGGTCGATGGATTTGCCCCCTAAACGGTTGGCTAAATCTGACCAACCTTCTGCTTGTGTATTGAAAAATTCTGACCAAGAAGATGAGGTATATTTTGCCCCTTCCACAATAGAGCGTATTGAGGGAATATCACGAGGAGCTGATAACAAATCCTTGCTTAATCCTCGCCCAAGATAGTCGTAGGGATTTACCATTGAAGAAGAATCTATAGTCGTTAACAAGGGACGACCGAAATTCTTATCACTATCAACAATGGGGCTGATTCCAGGAAGAGCACTAGAAATTAGATACTTCGATGCCTCTGCCAAGAAAAACTGTCCTGTTAATATCCTGTGAACTTCTGTCAAAGAACAGTAGTACTTACTATCTGAATATCTAAGAAGTGCTTCAATACCTTGATCGTTTATAAAACAATCAGCTTTTTTACTTTGAAGAATCGTTTTAGCTTTTTCCTCTGTCAAAGATCCTGAATGGATTTCTCTGTGTATTTCATAAAGACCTTGTAAATAAAGGTCCATAGTATAGCCGGCAGGGTTAAATATCCCGGGAGCTATACTCAACATAGTTTGTTCGGATTCCCTTCCATAATCAATCCCATAGCGAGCTCCTAAAGCTGTTACACTACTATCCGTAGGTGGAGTAAGCAAATTAGGAGTAGAGAATGATGATAATTTTTCTCCTAATGCTTCGAAGCCCTCCTGTTTCATACGATCCTGAACTTGTTTAGCTTCTGCACTGTTTTTATCTACAGACAGCAGTTCATATACCAAAGGCAAAGCTCGCTGCATATCATCATAGTCATTACTAAGCACGGATTTCATCGTATCTACTAATCGCCTAGAAGGCGCTGGGAATACACTTTCAGCAGATAAAATTCCTGAAACCCCAGAGCTCGCTAATATTAACCGTACAACACTTTGAAAATCTTGGAACGCATACCCCTCTTTTTGGATCCTCTCAAACAAGGGATGACCTGATAGATATTTATCTGCATTGAGCAAAGCAACACGTTCATTGCCCTCAAACTTCTTCATAAACTCTCGTATTCGTGAAGAAGCTTCAGTAACGCGCTGTGCGTATATTTTATCACAAATATCCGCATACCAACTATCCCTGGCTTTCTGATCACTCTTACCCAAGCTGTCATCTGCCACTATCTTCTTTGCAAAAGATAACATCTCACTCTTGAAGTCCTTTTCCGATAAACTTAAGAAGGAGGATAACAGTTGTTCATAATGCCTGAACAAATACCCTGAAGACACTTGGTATTCGATCTCGGTAATTTTACTTTGTAATCTTTCGTTTTCTGCAATCTTATTTGTAACATCTAAAAAATCTTCTAATTCTGGCGCAGATAATAAATCTACACTATCTTTAGCCTTAAGCTCTCCATATCGAGTCAAAAGCTCGATCTCAGAGTAAGAAGGAGAAGCTTGATCTACAGAATCAATAAAGTTAGCTATGGATAATAATCTTTCGGATATGGCAAGCATGTCCTTAAGGAATAAGGCACGATCGATTAAAGGACTTTCCCAGAGAACAACTTTTGTTTGTGAATCGGTATCTAAATATAACTTGATGGCCTGTCCTAAATCTTTCTCAAAATTACTATGCCCATTAGGGAAGAAATTCACCTGATTGGATATCGGGAATTTTACAGATCGCACAAATTCAGCTAGTTGTATCTGTAGAGAAAATATACTCTCCCTTGCTACTGGGTCTGAAGGTAGATTTTGCATTACAACAGAAAGAGCGTGATCTAGCTCAGCAAGTTCCCCTATGTCTAATGACAGCTGAGAAATCACATCATTGAAACGTTGTAATAATTCTTTAGGACATGCAGCCTTTGCATCTTCAGTCCAAAGTTTGGTAAATGCTTCCAAATCAATCGTGGACCGAGATATGCCCTTCACAGGCTTATCACTTAATTTTGAGGGATCAGAAAACAATAAATCACTCGCATCCTGATGTTTGATTCCACACCAGGTACTATCATCCGCGGGCGTTACATCATTCGCTCCAACAGTTATGGGATGTAGCCAATCGAAGCGTACAGGATTATCCGACACTCTTTTGTATGCCCCTAAGAAAGCCTCCTTCCCAAGTCTTTTCCCTTGATTTTCTAGGAAATCTTGCCCTATAGGCCCTTGTTCACGAAAAAATTGCTTCATCACCTTCACAATCAAATCAGGGCCTGTAATACCTAGAGTACTGACTGCACCGGGAGTGATCGAATCCTGACGAAAATCATAAAACAAAGACCCCTCAAGGTAATCTTTAACTAATGCACCTCCTACTTCAGACATAAGATCTAAATTTGAAAGATCTTCTAAACCATTAAACATACCACTCAACACGTTCTCTCTCAGAGTTTTTAATTCTTCATATTTTTCCCTCTGAGCATCAATCACAGCCTCTACTACTGCACTTCCTTTATGAGACATCATTAAGCCATTCAATCCTCGAACGTTCCATTTTTTTTCCCATTTGTGGTACCGCTGTAATATAGGCATAAAATCACGAATCACGTCTGAAGACATTTTTGCAAAAAGATCTTTCTTCTCATGCGACTTTGAGAATTTTTGTAGTTCACCTATTAATTGAGAAAGTTTTCTCTTTTCTTCTGCTGATATTTTGGACATATCCACCTCCTTAGCAATCTCCTCTATAGAAATTGAGCGAGAGCTAGCAGAGCTGTCAGTAACAAGCTTGAGAACAATATCGGATATAGAGCGTCGTATTTGGAGATTTTCGAAAAATGCGTCTCCTCCGACGTCATAAATTATCTTTGTAATTTCTGGAGAGTAGGCTGGCATCATATCCAAGTCTGCATAGATTCCTCCATGCTCGAGCAGCATGTACATTCTGACTTGATCTGTGGCAGCAGCGTAATTCCATCTTAAGAACATCTCCGTATCATAGTTATGGAGATTAGTTTTATCTCTCATGGATTCTAACTCTGAGATGTCCCTAATAATAACTTTTTTGCTTCCTACATCCTTATTAACTTTATCAACGATCTCTTGGATTGTTTTCTTATTGTTGTCTATCAGCTTCTTGTAATCTTCTATCTCTTCGTTTGAGAAACCCAGCTCATATTTTAGATACTCTATACGTATCTGATCAGATATAGAGTCGATACCTTTCATATTGCAAAAATTAAAGAAACTATCTTGTAGCATGACAGTTTCTTTCAAAAGGAGAGCATTGAAAGCGTCTTTAACGCTCTTATTCAATGCAACATAGGAGTCTCTCATAGACCGCATATCTTTAAGGTACTCATTTTGGAGTTTAGGATCTTTTGTCGAGCCATATTTACTCCTTAATTCATCATATCTCCGGATAAACTCTTGAGCACCTTCAGGTATACTTTCCCTCAGATTCTTAATCGCTGCAGTAAAAGCTATTTTTTTCAGTATGGAAGTAAACTTCGCAGCCCCATACGCCTTACTATCTACCCAGAAATAAAATTGAAAATTATCATATGCGCTCAAGAACGTCTTGATATACGCATCCGTACCATCCGGCGGTGCTCCAGCAACCCAAATCCCATGGATAAACTTCTCTACTTCCACTCGATGAGACTTGTACTCACTTTTAATCATTCCCATGACTTCAGAAGAAGCTTTATGATCTTTAGACAAATGAAGTTTCTTTTGAATGTCTTCCATAAACCGGGATTGATCAACTAGTAAACGTTGACCTACTCTAGAGTTCTTATTACGCAAACCTCCATAACGACTTATTGCTTTTTTTAAATTATTCACAGACTTCTGACAGGACTTTACCTGCTCTTCAGTTAACTGAAGACGACTAACGATATTCTTATCAGTAAGATCATACTTCTGTACAACACTTGCCTCTGGATCTACTGCTGCTGCGCGTTTCTTCCTAGACACACGATGATCAGAAGTTTTGTGGACCTTATGAAGATGAGATTTTGCCTTTTTAGTAATAGGGACGGACGACGTAGGAAAAGATACTGTACTTGTTTGCGATGGGCTCGACTTTTTAATTGAAGATAGGGAATTTCCCCTCTGCAGGTTTTCTGACCGAGGTGACACTGGAGTAGGGGTAATTCTCGCTGACTGTATTGTTGTAGAAAACAAATGTGCTAGAAGTCGCGATGTATTGTATAAAAGCGAAGTTTTCCAATTCCCTGTATGATGTGCAGGAGAGAAGTTACCCCCCCCCCCCCCCCCAACTTTTTTTTTAAGATCGTTGCGAATGCTTTCCTGAATCATCGCACCAATTTTCACAACATCTTCAGCAGTATTATTTCTTTTGATTAGAGAATTATAAAGAGTTATATCGCTACTGCCATTAGAAGAGGGCCATGTGTTCTGATGACTTGTTTCACTATGATAGGCAAAGCTGTCACTTTGATTGCGAGAAGAATGCGACGAACTAATTTTGTCGGGGAGAGTCATCGAATATTTATTTTACTTTAGAAACCCTGCAATTATATGTTTTTCATAAAAATCTCCAAGAAACTTCTTCTGATCTTCTTTACTCCGACTAGTTTACGTATCTTTACAATTCAGTAGCTGGGGTAGAATTGTTTATATCTCTCTCTATATACAAATTTATCAGTGTAATTGTTTAAAAAACTTAACAACCTCTTTTAAAACAAAGAAAATTAATTAATTTGTTAACAAAATTGATTATTAAACTATATAATATACGACAACTTTTTATAGAGGTTATTAGATGATTAACACAGCTATCGGCATAATTGGTATAGCAGCATTAGCCAGCGCTTTAGACGAATACGAGTCCTCCCTAAATCAGAATGACACACCACAAAGACCTGGCGAGTACACGGTTTCATCATCAAATGACGCAGTGTTTTTGCTCAGAGATATAGAAAAGTTAACAGAAGTTATTCATACACTTCACTTCACACTTCCTAGCTGGCTGATCAATGATATCAAAGATATCGAAAATGGCGCAAAACGTGTGCTAGAAGTTTCACAAATGCATGGTAACGATAATAGAACCGGATTAGGAGTCTTACAAGGGTTATTCGACAACTACTATCAAGTGCGTGATTACCTGAATAGTGTTTGCTATATTGGTGATGGAACAAACTGCGGAACAAGTCTAGGCAATATAAAATACTATGGATCGGCCACACATGTTCCCCACACTATTAAACAGCACCCATTCAAAGCAACATACCCCTCTCCTATACAAGGAAAAGCTAGATTAATGACTATTTCTGCCATAGCCATATTGTCAATACTCGCTTTAGCAGCTGTGGTAGCTTTAGGAACCTTGGGAGGGCTGTCTATAATTGCTTTGCCTATTAGCATAGGAGTTTCCGTAGCTACTGCTCTAGGATTTGTCCTAACCACCGCCATCCTTATAAAGAAGTTAAAATCTAGAGTAGTTACCGAATACCGACAGGAAATTATTCCCGTGAGCCAATATCCCCGTCCTATCTACTGGGGTTGCAGCAATTTTAATTAAAAAATTGTTGTAACCTTCAGCAATTTCGCTGTTCCTTACACTGAATACAAAGCTTGGTGTCCCAGTTGTTCAATTGCGTGAACAACTTTTGATGAACTATGTATCAAAACAGAAAGAGAACAATGCCTGACAAACACATCAGAGATAGGAAATATGTCTCTGATGTATTTTTGCTCATCCTATGAGTCTATCACATACAGGGAGACGCATGCTGATAGCCTTCATCTTTGGATGAACATTTGTAATGAGATTCTATAAAATACGACTATTTTTATCTTTTATTAATAAAAGAAATAAGATTTAAGTGTTTCAAACTTATTAGTTTAGTATTTAATGAACAAAAATAACCATTGAATATATAACTGACAACCTTGAAAATCTCTTTCCATTTGCGCAGGTTGAAAATCCGTATATGCCAGATCATGCTATACACAATCACAGCACGCCAAATGCTTTAAACTACGTCTCAATACCTTATAACACTTTCGATTTGAGATTAGACTCACAGACACTCTTAAACAAGTCCTCATCTATTGTGTCCTCACCATTCCCAATAGATGACAAACATGTCTTGGAAATTTTTATCAACAATTTACAAGCCCACGATTTCTCAAATACAGATTTTGATATACATAACTTTTCATGCGGATATGCATTACATTGCAGAGGCAATCATGAACAAGGGATAATCTACGATATCATAGAGCCCAAAATCCTTGGTCGTGTCGCTTCATGCATAGTAGACCGCAATCTCTTAGAATACCCTTATACAGAGGCTCTCTTAGAAATAATCAAATCCTCTCTACTGCTTAGCAGCCAAAATGGCATACAGTTCCTAGTTACAGAAGCAAACGCCTTCCCACAAAATACCCTTGCCACCCAACCAGATTCTTATGATTTAGTACGCAACGTGTCTTTCCTAGGAAGAGCTCTCGATATTGTGACTCTAGATCCTGTGAACATTCTGAATAGCTTACGCGATGTAAACATCCTAGATTACTCTTTCACAGAAGAAACAGCCATCCCCAGTTCTGACGGGCGTTTAGGAATCCCTCCCGGGACTAAACTATTCCCTAAACCCTCCCTAGACGTATCCGTGAATACATCGATATTCGAAGAAACCTCATCATTTTCACAAGAATTTTCTACCACAGTAACTATTAACGTTCCTTATTCTTTACCGCGTGTATCTTGTAATTTAGAAAATTCTCATTTGTTCGATAAGAGTTTTGGATCCGCACAAACAGAAATTTTAGTAATTAAAAAACAGTTGTTTCCGAGTTATTCTCCTAAACTTTTAGACATCATCAAGAAATATAAACAAGATGCTAAAATACTTATTAATAAAATCACTTTTAAAAATTTATGGAGAAACCAAGCGAAAAGTCAAATTCTGACACAAGGAGATGTCCGTCTAGATCTCCAGGGGATGGATAGCGCAAACTTCAATTATCAAATTCAAGTGGGTGGTCATACCATAGCCGCCGTCTTAATTAGTAAACAAGTATCGGAAATTCGTATTACGTCAGAACAAACTTATGCTCTTAGAAAAATCAAATCAGGATTTCAAAAAAGCTTAGATGACTGTCATATTTACCAAATTAGTCTGAAAAGTCTTTCGAATCTACCTGATGACTTAGGCAGCACTAGCACTGACGACGACGACTTAGCACAAGATGTGGCTTTTTCAGCTAGCTTTACTTATGATTTTGTAAAGAAAAACACTCAGCATTCCAAAAACACGGTAACATGTACAACAGCTTCACATTCTCTATATACTCTGCAGCAAGATCGTGCTTCAGACCCCGAAAAACTGAAAATAGATGAAGAATTCCAGCAAATTATCACAACTCTTAATATACAAGATCCCAAACACTTAGAAGCTTTTATTTCAAACGTAGGCACTCATTATACGACTTCTGTGACATACGGAGGAGTAGGATTTCAAGTGCTCAAAATTAGTTTCGAACAAGTTGAAAAACTCGAACAAGAGAAAATATCACTATCGACAGCAGCAGCAAACTCGCTTTTAAAAGGTTCTGCTACAAATACAACAGAATCAGGATACTCTTCTCTTAATTCAACGAGCTCAGCGCAAACGGTATTTTTAGGTGGAACTGTCTTACCAACAATAGAAGAAGATCATTTAGATTTTAAGGATTGGTCAGAAAGCGTACCTCTAGACCCTATTCCCATACAAATTGCCGTTTCTCCTATAACGGATATCCTTATCCCTCAATATTTCCCAACAATGGATACGGCTACTCTCGGAGAAAAAAAACAAGCGTTGCAACAAGCAATTGATGTATATCTTAAAAAACACAAACCAAAAATGGAAGAAATCCATGAAGGATTTACTTCAGGAATTGAGTTACGTTCTTCTCGATTTATTTTGCGATCAGGAAATTCTTCTTCTATAGTCAGTGAGCCCTACCTAGGTTACTGGTCTACTCTCCCCTATCTTTTCCCACAAATAGAAGAAGAATCTGTTGCTGTGCCTTTCGTGTTGTATTTCCAAGTCGAAAATGATCGAATACAGCAAAAGATCGTTCATAATACTTTTTGTAATATAGGAGCTGTTGACGTTAGAAAAGGTTTGTACAGATCAGGGTTTGTCGATTATGCGTTTATTGCTTTTTACAGCAGCTATCCAGAAGCTTACTTGGATACCTCATACTATACAGATCGGTGTGGGTTTGAAATAGAGAAAGTCAATGTGACTAAAGACAACATCATCCGAGATGGAGACGAAGTACGACTCAAACACACGGCAAGTAACAAGTATTTATCGAATATTAGCATGCGGGATGGTCATAACACTTTAACTAGAACAGATAGTCCAAACGATGCGGTCTTTATCCTAGAAAAATCTAAACGTTAATTCGTTTTTTTCGGCATGTCATAATGCAGTTTATGACATGTCACCTCTCCATACTAAGATCTACTATTCATAAAATCAGTTGATCTCTAGTGCATTTAAGATGGGATTCTAGCATGCACTGGTAAGAGGTGTCATTAAAATATCTGTGTTGTCCGTCCAATTTTCCCAACCACGATACTTGAAATACAACGCAATCCGCGTGATGAGTTTAATAACCAAAGCTATAAGTGCCGGAATAACACATAAATATAGAAATAAAGTTTTTAATCTCTCTTGAAAGAATAACGGAATGTGTATGGGCACATAGACAAGTTGTCCTCGAGTATTCATCTTGTCAATATAGAGTACGAGAGTTGTGTCTCGAAATTGAAGTAATCGGTCTACTCTCTCAGCTACTGATTCTAAATACCCATTTCCCTTATGGAAGCTATCAAGTTCGTCGAGGAAGTCATGTAAAAAAATCAAAGATGAACATAAGTGAGAAAACATGAATACAGCCAGAAATAGGGGCTTAAAAAATTGAATATTCAGAAAAAAACCGCTTATGAATACATCGCAGAATAACAAGAAATTTGTAGCAAATGATGATATTTTTGTATTTATCAGAAACAGATCGGATAGCCCATGCAGCTATCTACAAAAGCTTTACCTAAGCAATTTTTAGGAAATAGCTTTCACAAACTCTCGTGAATGCTACTTAACTTTTCTCCTACCTAAACGATAGAACTCTAACAAGTATCCCAAGACCCGATTTAGAAGGAGTACTTTTGTACTCGCATCTGCAAATGAAGAAACTATCGCCTCGACATTCAGTTGTATGACTTCTTTAAGTGTGAGTGGTGAAGATTTCACATGACTTAACTCAGAATCTTCATCTGAAGGGAATCCAGATAAAAGTAGCATCGTATTTTGCAAAGAAGTCCCTCCCATTTGAGGATTGTCGGAACTCAATGTTACACTAAGCTTATGATGCCTAAATAAAGAAAAAAAAGGATGACCATCCAGGCTATTAATCATCGTTTTACCTATCTTTTTCAATCCTGAATACTGGTGCAATGAAGCTCCCAGTATAAGATTAATAGCGGGGGCCATGACAAGCGTGATATTCTTCTCTTGGATTTCATGAATAGTCGGTAAGTGTTCAATTGCCTGAAACCCGTGTGCTATTCTCTGTATAGGTAAAGCCTTCAAAGTTTGGCTTAAATATAAAAAGCCTGTCCCCTCTCCTGCATGAGCTTCACACCCGAATCCCCTGTCATATGCGTAACGATATCCTGGTGTTAATTTCATAGGTGCTGCCTGAGGGCAAGTTTCTGCTCCAGCAGATTGCAATCCAACAAAAAGATTAGGAAAATACGCTTCAGCCTCATCAAGCCATTGTGCAGCCTCTTCGGAGCGTTGTTGTGTAGATTGTTGTAGGTTGGAAGAATCTGTTTTATTAAAACAATTCAAAAAACGCAGGACAATCCCTTGACACTGGAAAAGATGTGCAGCCCTAGAAAAAAGATCATACAAGCGGAAACGAGCTTCTTGAGGCGCAAGTGAAGGATAAATAGCGTACGCTATGCGTATATTTTGTTGGACTTCAGTATAGATGATGTTATCTTTTATACATTGCTTTAAATAGTTTTGCAAAACTAGCCAAAGATCATTTTCATTCTGAATTCCTCCTGGAGGGTACCTGTGTCCCTGTACAGTAGCCATAATCCGATCAAAGCTCGAAAAATCTCGAGAAATCACAGCATATTTTAACACAGAAACATCAGGATCCTTCTCATAGCGGATACTCTCAAAATTCTTAAATATTTCAGAATAGTTCTTATGAGGGTTCTTACTAGATAAAGGAGAGAATGTCCATTCACCGTTCTTCCATTTTATAAGCCCATTTCTTACTCCTAACTCCCAAGCTGTTCGCGGTGAAATCGTCCCCGGAAGATGCACATGAATATCTGCTTTAGGTAGGTTCTTAATGAATTGACTTGTGCACAGAGTATCATCGAGCTCAGAGGATAGTTGAGACAACTGTTCGATAATAAAAAAAAGCTTATTATCAACCATATTCTTTGCTTTCTTAGATTTGAGTTTTATTCCCATTCAATAGTTGCTGGAGGTTTATCAGAAATATCATAAACAACTCTGCTAACTTCAGGGATTTCATTAATGATGCGAGACGAACACTGGTTAAGAAATTCTCTGGATAACTGAGACCAGCACGCTGTCATAAAATCATTAGACTCTACAGCACGTAAAACTATCGTGTAGCCGTAATGTCTACAGTCACCTTTGATAGCGACAGACTTCACAGGTAAAAAGACAGCAAATGCTTGGCTGACATCCTGGTATAAATCAGCTTTTTTTAGTTCTTCAATAAATATGCTATCCGCATTTCTTACGATTTCTACATACTCTTGACGAACTTCTCCAAGAACTCTGATTCCTAAACCTGGTCCTGGAAAAGGATGTCGGTTGATAAATACTTCCGGCAAACCTAAGGTCTTACCTAAAGCTCGAATTTCATCTTTAAAAAGAAAACGTAGAGGTTCTAAGAGCTTTAGATTTAACTTTTCTGGAAGCCCGCCGACATTATGATGAGACTTAATCACTTGCGTTGCGTCACAAGACTTCGCCGACTCAATTACATCAGAATAAATAGTCCCCTGAGCTAACCACTGAACATTAAGGTCTCTAGATATGTTATCAAAAACATCGACAAAAGCAGCTCCTATAACCTTACGTTTTAATTCAGGATCATATACTCCAGATAAATCTCGGAAAAATTTTTCAGAAGCATCTTCCACGATCACTTCTAGCCCTAAAGAAGCAAACAACTGTTTCACCTCTTGAGCTTCACCTTTTCTTAACAATCCTGTATCTACAAAGACACAAGACAAACGATCACCTAAAGCACGATGCAGTAAAACAGCTAAAACAGAAGAATCTACGCCTCCAGAAAGAGCTAGTAATACGCGTTCCGTTTCTCCGACTTTTTCTTGTATCTCTTTAATAAGTTGTTTCCCGATTTTTTGAGTTTCCCAGGTTTCTGGAGCTCGACAAATATGCCTCACAAAATTGGCTAAAATTTTATCACCTATCGAATGAGAATCTGAAACCTCAGGATGGAATTGGAGACCGAAAATCTTTTTTTGAGGGCATTCTATAGCAGCAACAGGACAGCGTTGAGAACTTGCTGTAATGGAGAAATCTTTAGGAGGCACAGTAACAGAATCACAATGACTCATACGAATTTCGGTCTGAAAGGAGTCCTTATCCACAAGACCTTGGAAAAGTTCACTAGGATAAAAAGTTATAGGGATATAACCAAATTCGTTGGCTCCTCTTTGCACCTCACTTCCAAAATCTCTTGCGATAAGTTGCATACCATAACACACACCAAGTATAGGAATATTCGCATTATAGATTTCTTGATCAACTTTTGGGCTATTTTCCTGGTAAACAGAGTGAGGCCCTCCAGAAAAAATCAAACCCGCAGGCTGCTTGTGAAGAATATCTTCCAAAGATGTATTCCAAGGAAGCACCTCACAAAACACCGAAAACGCACGTATCTTTTTTGCCAGAACATTGGTGTATTGCGAGCCAAAATCAAGAATGAGAATCTTACTCAAGATAGCAAAACCTCCTATTTAGAGATCTGGTAGTTCAGGGTGCCTTGAACGTATTGTAAATTATGAATATGACTTTCTGTTTTTCCTGAATGAGTGATACGAACAAATACCGCGTTTTTTTGTAATTCTTCTAAGTTACGCGCACCTAAATATCCCATACCTGACCGCAGACCACCTAAGATCTGATAAAGCACATCATCAAGCGAACCTTTGTACGGCACAAGTCCTTCAACCCCTTCGGGAACAAATTTTTTAGCATTACATTCTTGAAAATAACGCTCAGCACTTCCTTTTTCCATAGCACCCTGAGAACCCATTCCCCTATACATTTTGTACGCTTGACCATGAACATGAACTATATCTCCTGGGGTCTCGTTGGTACCTGCTAACATACTGCCAAGCATAACGCAATGCGCCCCAGCAGCAAGGGCTTTAACAATATCGCCAGAGTAACGCATGCCTCCATCAGCAATAATACGAACAGAAGAACCGCGCAAAGCCTCTACAACATCCATAATCGCTGTCAATTGAGGCACTCCCACACCCGAAACAATCCGTGTTGTGCATATAGATCCAGGTCCTATACCCACCTTAACAGCGTCTACACCAATTTCAGCTAAACACAGAGCTGCTTCCCTTGAGACAATGTTTCCTACTATGAGCGTCACTTCAGGATAGTTCTTTTTAAGATACTCGGCGGTATCCAGTACCAATCTAGAGTGTCCATGAGCAGTATCGACTACTAAAGCATCTACACCAGCTTCAACTAACATATCCGCTCTTTCCCAGCCTTGTTGACCGACACCTACAGCACAGCCAACTGCAAAAGAAGCATCTTGGGATTTTATTTGTTTCACAACACTCACTTGCTCATTCACAGTGAGATTTTTATGAACAACACCCAAACCTCCAGCTACTGCTATACCTCTAGCCATGGAGAATTCTGTAATAGAATCCATGGCAGCGGACAAAATAGGAATAGATAAAGGCAAAGACTTTGAAACAGAAGAAGACAAACACGTTTCTTGTGGAAGTACTTCAGAGTACTGAGGTTTTAACAAAACATCGTCAAAAGTCAGAGCTTCACGCATATAGTTCTCAAAGTGAAGATAATCAAGTTCGGTACGCAATTAAAGAACCCATGCTTCTCACTAAAAAAAAGGACAAACTGCCTAAAAACAAGAGTGAAAGCATTGTAGTTGGGGAGGATACTAGCACTTATCTACAATAATCTCAATGGATTATTGAAAAATTGAGTAAAAATTCACTCATAAGAAACGATGGATCCCAAACTGTGCGAAAATGCCAAAAAGATCAAATCAACTCAGACAATTTCGCTGAGCTCTAGTGTAGAAAACTCAGAAAATCACACAGAATAACTGAGAGCTTTTAAAAAGCTCTCAGAATACATTGAGATGACTGAACTTACAGTGCAACAGACAACACTAATAACGAATAGGAGCGTCTTTATATTCATCGTGAATTGTTTTTACCGATCGACCGTCAGCTAAAAAAGTTGTCTCCAAATAATCCTCAGCAAAGTGTTCTCCAAAACTCTCCCTCACATTATCGGATGTTATTCCCTCCCAGACCATGGAATAGTATCCCTTCACAGGAAGCACATGATGGGTACAAACTTGATCCCCAGCCATCCACGCATAAGCTATACTGTGCCTACAGCGCTCTGAAGAGACATAATCAGAAACAACAACGGGAACGCAATTATAAACTCCTTCACGACGACGACAGGCAACGAAATCATCTTCTCCAAGAGCTAGAATAATTCCATTGCAACGCTTCCCTGGAGCATACTTCAAATTCAGGGCACCATGATTCTCTTCACCATCCGCATCTGTTACTCTAGAGGACTTTCCAAAGAGACGAATATCCAAATTATATACTCTAACATAATTATGAAGCCAAACAGCATGTGGGTAGTATTCTTGAAGCGTATTTTTCGCTGAAATAGGGTTCATTAAACTTCCATACACCACGATAGGAATATAGGGAGTCGTTAATTGCATTTTTGTATGTATCTCCTTCCACATCCTTCGTGATTCATTATCTACTCTTTCGATAACCTTAGGATCTATGTTTTCTTTAGATAGATATTGAGAAGGTAGATAGGCAGCAGGATAGGATAGAAAATCAGAAATAGGTAATTGAATACAAAATACCTGTTCAAACGTGTCTGTGCTATTTTTTGAGGAAATAGATTGGGAACAACCAGTAAGAATGAGTAGAACACATCCCAATAAATATATCATTGATTTACGCATAGAATCCTCTTTGATAACGAGAAGAAGACAATTAATATAACCTGAGTATTCTTAGCTAACTGACTTCTGCAAAGGCTAATTTTTCATTAAGTTTTTCAACGTGAAGAACGTTGTATGTATTCTCACAGCTTGCAATATAGCAATTAAGCACCTGTCTCAAAGAAAGAGGATATATTTATAGAAATACAGCCTTAAATTCTAAACACGCATGAATTCGTCAATTGCAGTCATATTGTCGCCTGGAAATGGTACAACCAATAGGGAACCTAGATTCTCATTTAGATTTTTCTGAAATTTTTTCAAAAAAATCTGAGTAAAGATAATGAGTATCTCCATGAAATTAAATATCTTTTCTTAGCCTCTAGATTCAGCAGTGGTGTTTTCGGTTCTTAGAAAAGAAGATGACCCGTTGCGATTAAAAAAAATTTTATATATTGTGTTCAACCGAAACTCATGAACCAATTAGGGATTCGGCATGTCAAATCCAGTACCTACAAACAACAAAATACTTTCCTCATTCCCTTCAACTATAAGCCTTAGTGAGGCAAACAGGAACCCATCACAACGTTGCTCATCTCTTAGATTGTTTCTAGACACTATGTTAATAGTTTTAGGTTCTTCTACTATAATTGCCATCTTCGCTGCAATTTTTTTTCTTAATGGTCTGAACTTGCTCAACACAACAACAATTGTCTTATCTTCAGTTCTGATACTTATAGGCATCATATTTATCAGCGTAGGCGTTCTTTTCTTTGTAAATAATATCGAGGATGGACTCTCAGGCATCTTAAGAAAACGTTTAAAAGAAAGAGAATCTGAAATCACAGAACTACGAAACCAAATCCAGACGTATCAACTTAACCTAGGGTTTTCTGCTTCAGAATCCTCCTCAAATGTTATAGAACATTCCGAACCCATAGAAACGAGTTCTGAAGCGATTTGAGGAGTGCATTAAATGCGTTCTAAAATCATGGTGAAGGTGGATAAATGCCCCAGAAGGGTAAAAAACAAAAAGAAAAAAATCAATGATTTAGAACAAAACTCTTTTTGTTCTCACGATTAAAAATCCCTATGATATCACTATCTGAACGGTATTTTTTATTTTTATATAATATTTTTTTATCGCAAATAAAGTTGTAAGTTGTTAGGGTCTTTTGCTTTTGAACTAAATATAGCGAATGAGGAAAAGATATGAGAACGCAAAACTTCTTCCTATCGAAAATCAGATTACTGGGTGCTTTGTGTCTAGCTTCCCTTTCTGTTTTACTTACCGGATGTGATGCAAATGACGCATTTACTGCTGATAAATCTATAGTTCAAGAAGCTAAAAGTTCAGCTCCTATCTTCACAAACACCGAAGATGCAGGCAATATCTGGGATACGATCAAATCAGCCTGGAGCCTATCTGAACAGATGGACTGTGTTCCTATAGTCATTTACGATGATCTCATGAATCCTTCTATCTTCCAAAGCCAAGGACTATCCCTTTGGAATACCGCTGTAGATGTTGAGAAAACCCAACGCATTTTCAATTACGATTCACGTAAAGATAAAAAAGATCCGTCGAAAAACTATGCCGATCTTAATGCCACTGCCCTTGACTTACAAGATTCTAAAAACCAAGAAGACGTTCATGCATCTGCCATTTTATACGGCATAGGAAAAGAAACATTTGTTACTTTATGCAATCACTACCCTCAACACAGCTTAGTCCCTGTAATCGTATCCAAACAGCTCAACGACACTACTGTCTACAGCCTTGGATTTATGTTCTCAGTAACTGATCCTGCTTTACTCACTCCTCAAGATGTTCTACCTGAGCCAAAACGTTTTTCAGAAATTTGGAAAGCTATCAATTCTCAGGAAGTTATTGAACTCTATGGCGAGCAATTCCCAGCTGACTACATTAATACAACAGTATTTGCTAATGGACAGGCGATTAATTCTTTAATTCCACCAGCAAATGAATAAATTACAATGATAGGGATTGCATCCATTTGTTGAAAAACCTCGCTACTCGCGAGGTTTTATTTTATTGCTCCCCCCTTCGCAGCTTCCTTGCGATATCCGATATCTCAATTATTTCATACGAACTACCAAACTTAGGTCCTCAAACCTCAGACTTTGCACTCAAATCGCTTGAGTTATAGCAATTTATTTGTCAAATAAAAAATTGACATATAATAGAAATCCTCTCCTTTTCTTAGGTCCTGTAAAAATAAGGCTGGTTTGATTTCAATGATTTATGATAAAATACTTGCCCGTTAACAAAAAAATTTGGTGAAAGTGTTATGTTAATTAAAAGTTATGACACACCTGCAGACTTTATACAACAAACTGCAAACGCTCCCTACCTAATTAAAAGTGCTTTTGCTCGTAAAGGGTTAGATGGGCAAATTATGTATTCGCACGATATGCAATCTGTTAAAGAAGTCATGCTATCTTTACTCGTAAGCTCTGTACCTATTTTAGGAACAATCCGAGGCTTGGCACGTATGTACAGTCTCTGGTCAGTTAAAGACAGAAGCCAGGATTCAGTTCGAAGTTTGAGTCAACATTCTACGATCGCGATCTTTGAGATTTTAGGTCTGGCTCCTCTGTTACTCGCTCTACAGATCTCTTCAATGGTTTCAGCATCCATCTTAATACTTGCTATTCTGCTCCTTGTTGTTACTGTTGGTGGGATAGGATTCCTCGCTTATTACTCCATTACAAAACTTATTGGGTGTATCAACAAATCTTGTTGTTCTAGATAAATCTAAATGAATGGGAGAGTGTTGTATTCCCTTGATGAGATATAGAATACCTCCTATTCTGCGATTTAGTAGAAACTCTACTCCAGAATTTACCCGAAGCATATGTTATACAAGTAACAACATCACCTTGCGAAAAGATTTAAAAGTCGATTCCTTCAATCTCTCTATAATTTACCTTCCAAAAACCAGGTCTTCCTCTTCTAGAAATAAAAAAAATATTAATATTTTACTATGTTTTAACAACTTATGCTTTAGTTCTTTAATTCATATTACTTTAGGATAAGAATATGTTTGTAACCTATCCAACACATGCATCTTTTATCGAGGGAACGCGTAATCATCCGCACCTACTTAAAAGTGCCTATGTACGAACACAAACCCCTTCATCTGCTCAGATCTCAGAACCTACAGGAGTTTCCTCGCATTTAGAATGCTGGGTACTCATCGATAAAGAAAACCTTAAATCCACCATATTAAATTCTATTCCCATTCTAGGCACGATCCGAGGCTTAGCACGTCTTTATAGTATCTACTCCGTTAAAGATAGAAGCTGCGATGCAACAGCCAACACCGTTATGCATACAACAACAGGAATTCTAGAAACTCTAGGATTGGGAATTTTTATTCTCTTGGCTAAAATTGTTGCCTTCATTTTGTTGCAAATCGTCTACTTTGTAGGTGTGAAAACAGGATTAATCCGAGATCAAAATACACAACAGTAATCCTACTTAGACTGGTCTACCAGAAGATGGCTTACCTAATATCCAATTCTAATTTTTCTTTGAAACCTTCGACCGCTTTCTCTGAACTTTCAAGCAAAATAGATACAAATTAAGCTCCTTTTTCTATACTTGTAAGTCGTTTTCTGGTCAGATTTCCTCCTTACTTGTACTTTCTATGAGTCTTTGACCTATAAACTTTACTAAATCCAAGGAGATGCTGTTGTGCATAATGAAATGATCTTCATAGCACAAACCGTTTTCATTGTGCTTGCGGGTATATTTTTTTCTTCTAAAAGTACTGGCTGGTTAACAGGCTGGTTGGCTACCCTATCAGTGATTATGAACGTTTTTGTATTAAAACAAATCGTTCTATGTGGCCTAGAAATTACCTCAGCAGATGTTTACATGATTGGCATCTTGTCTTGTTTAAATTTCTCCAGAGAAGTTTACGGACAAAGTAAAGTAAATGAAGCTATGACCGGCTCATGGGTAATCACTATCGCCTTTCTGCTTTTAACCCAGTTACACCTCGCTCTTAAGCCCTCTCCTAACGATACGACCCAAAACCATTTTATAGCACTTTTCTCACCCACGCTACGATTAACCCTAGCTTCTTTAGTGACTGTAATCCTCGTACAAATTATAGATCTTAAACTCTTCTCCTACCTAAAAACCTTGTTCAAAGATAAAGCATTCGGAACCAGATCAGCCATATCTTTAGTTTCTTCTCAAATCATTGACACCTTGCTATTTTCTTTTCTAGGCCTCTACGGAATCGTAGCGAATCTCACTCATGTAATTCTATTTTCTTTAATTACCAAAATCTGTGTCATCGCAATGTCTGTCCCCGTTGTTGTCTTGGGCAAACATCTCAAAAAGCGCAACGCCACCTAAAATGGTAATATAAAAATTCTTCTGTACAGGAGAAGTTTGGCCATTTCAAAAGGCTTCCTACCCACTGGATAAATTCTATTTACAGGAAAATATCCTCCCTATAGGCTTATTCTACTGTTTTCGAATGAGATGGAAGCAGAGATCTTTTCTTAGGGCAGTAGTTTCGGGTTCCTATCGTGGCATTAAAATTTCATGTCCTCCATCAATCTAAAAAATCACGAGCACGTGTAGGCAGAATAGAAACTGCTCATGGAACTATAGATACCCCAGCTTTTGTTCCTGTAGCGACAAATGGCGCCCTGAAAGGTGTTGTAGACCACAGCAATATCCAGTTAATGTTTTGCAATACCTACCACCTTCTGGTCCACCCCGGCATAGAAGCTATCGCCGCTATGGGAGGCCTGCATAAATTTATTCATAGAAATGCCCCCATCATCACAGATTCCGGAGGATTTCAAATCTTTAGCCTTGCTTATGGCTCCGTTGCCGAAGAAATCAAAAGCTGCGGGAAAAAAAAGGGCTCGTCATCCATCTTAGAAGTCACTGATGAGGGAGTTTGGTTTAAGTCCTACCGAGATGGCAGCAAGCTCTTCTTATCCCCAGAGGTTTCTGTACAAGCACAAAAAGACCTGGGTGCCGACATTATCATTCCTCTAGATGAGCTTTTACCCTTTCACTCCGATACAACATATTTCCTATCATCATGTGCACGCACCTACGTATGGGAAAAACGCTCCTTAGATTACCATAAAAAAGACCCTAGACATCAATCTATGTATGGTGTGATTCACGGAGGTATAGATCCCCAACAAAGAAAAATTGGCTGTAAATTTGTTGAAGATCATCCTTTTGACGGATTTGCCATTGGAGGAAGCTTAGGAAGAAACCTCAACGAAATGGTCCCTACTGTTGATATAACAACTTCTTACTTATCTAAAGACCGTCCCGTACATCTCTTAGGTATAGGAGACCTTCCCTCTATACAGGCAACTATTGGTTTTGGTATAGATTCTTTCGATAGTTCCTATCCAACTAAAGCCGCACGACACGGATTAATCCTATCTTCTCAAGGCCCGATCAAAATCGCCAACCAGGCTTATACTAACGATCTCTCCCCCATAGATCCAGAGTGCACATGCCTAACATGTACCTCCAAGATCTCTAGAGCCTATCTACGACACCTTTTCAAAGTTCATGAGCCTAATGCAGGAATTTGGGCATCCATCCACAATCTTCACTACATGCAAGAATTTATGAAAAATATCCGCAAACAAATTTTAAATGACGAGATTTAGTTTTTCTTTTCAGATTATTTTACTTAACTCGAAGTATTTAAGATTATTTAAATGAAAATAAATAAGAGAAATTTGCTTTTTATTTAAAATCGTCTTAAATTGCTTTACTTAGTTTTATCAACATGAAATCACCCAAAAACTCCATAAGAATCCTTTTCCTCAATTAACACCAGAAACAAAGTAAACGATTCTATTCTTAACAATGGCTGTGATCTTCTCATACATATGGAGTGTTTTTTCTATAAATATAACAACAATGCGGATTTCTTTTATGATAACCAGAATGCTCACTGGTTACTTAAAGATGGCTTTATCAGATCAGAAACCCAGTTGTATCCCTATACTATGGATTGGGAAATTGACATCACTAACGCTGATGAAATTAAAGAACTCCTCATTAGGTGCGCCCCTATCATAGGGAATATCCTAGGCTTTGGGAAACTGTATAGCCTCTGGTCTACCAAAGACCCCGAAGATCGATGCAAAGACATCCTATTTCACACTCTCTCAGGAGTATTAGAAACGTTAGGACTCGGTGTAATAGCTCTAATATTAAAAATAGCTTTGACGATGGCTTTCTACTTCTTAGAATTTCTCGGATTCCTACTCCATAGACTAGCTTCTTTCGTTCTTCCTCATAGCCAATCCCCAGACAGATTTTCCTTCTTTTAAACGTCTAACTCATCATATTTACCCTAAACCGATAACTATGCACTAGTTACATAAAGATAGGCAAATACACAACAAACACAGTACATTTATCAAGATTATTTCATGTTTATTATTGAAATAATTTATAAATAGAAATAAGCTGCTTCCCTCTCAATATCCAATAGTAAAAATCTAGCAATGTTTGCTAACAAAACTGCCCGGATATTCTTTGTTTTGGCATTCTAAACCTTCGTATATTTCAGGTTTTTCTTGCAGCCGCAATCAAGCCTGTCGTCTATTTCCTTATAAAAAATACAAGACATAAGAGAGCATGCTGGAATCACAATCCTCATCTTCATTCCTCAAGACCAGCCTTTTTCTATATACTGATAAATACAAATACTAAGGAAATTGTAACTCATGTTCATAAATAGATATCACGATAATACAGAATTTAATCAAGCCACGCAAAACTACCCCAAACTGTTTAGACTTGGATTTGTCCGTGATCAATTTGGTTTAAAATATTGGGCTATTGAATGGATATTTTCTGATGAAATAGACGATTTAGATGCAGATGGCTTGATTATTCAAGTGCTACGAGCTTTACCCATTGTAGGCGCAATTATGGGAATCGGGAAAATCTACAGTGTGTGGTCTACAGATACTTTTGAAGATAACCGCAGAGATAAGATTATCTTCACACTCACGGCAATAATCGAAATTTGCGGTTTAGGAATCCTTACTCTAATTCTGAAGATCATTTACAACGCTATAGCGAATCTCCTCATCATCTGCCTACCCCCTCTGATTCATAGAAGAGATGGAAATGCTGCGGAAAACTTCAGAGAATATCTTTTTAGCAAACTGAACTGCGGACAATAAAACACTAAAAAACAAAAACTTAAAATAATGGAAAAACACTAAACCGTTATTAATTAAATACTTGCGGTTAATAATTGTATTTAAAATTGAAACAATCTCAATCTAATAGTAGGATATTCCACATTCATTATTTAAAAGTGAAAATATAGTTATGTTTATTAATAAATATCCTAATAATCAAGATTTCTTAAATGCAACAAGAGAACATTGCTCGCTATTCCGTTCCGGATTTGTCCGCAATTTTATTGGCATCAAACCTATAGTACAAGAATGGCGTCTTTCAATACACGCGGGCGTTCTTTCCACAAGCAATGTCCTAGAAATTAAAAAAGCTCTACCCATTCTCGGAACAATTATGGGACTAGGAAGGCTGTATAGCGTATGGTCAACGAAAGATCATATAGTCGATAAAAAGGAACTCCTGTTGCATACCCTAACAGGGATGATAGAAATCTTAGGGTTAGGGATTGTTCTTCTCATTGCGAAGATACTATGTGCTATAATCAATATATTATGGAAGAAACTGAGTCTCTGCTGCTGCAAAAATCACTATCAGGAGATAAGCAGTCCACTAATTCCAACAATTTCTGGGGATTTGGATGATCACCAACCTGAAAGCACATTAGATTTATCCACCATACATCCAGAACAATTTAAGAACGCATTTTCTACTGACGTACAAGGCGATCCTTCTAAAGGAGAAGCAGTAACTGTATCGCTCACTGTAGATCCACAAACAATAGATAACATGATACAAGTCACAACCCAATTATTATCAAATATTGGGAATCTACACGAGGATGACGAAGAAGGTATGCAAAGAAGTATCTCTCAGTTCAGGAATATAGTAGGTCAAGGCATGCTACAGAGCCAAATGAGTAGAGTACAAACTACTTTACAAGAACTACCTTCTTGCGAAGAGGACGTAGTGAATGCAGAAATACAATAAGTAAATGCAATGTAATCAACTTCGAGTAACGCAATACATTAGTCTAAGTTTTATACTCTTCTCTGTATTATCCTGATGAAATACAAAATATAAGAGAAGAGACTCTTCTGATACTCCCGTCTCGTTCACTATCTCTTTTTACTTCCTGATAAAATCAATAAGCAAGAAATAGCACAAAACGCTAATGCCGATGCCATAGGAATAGTAATAAATCCAAAAATAAATAGCTTAGTTGAGCAAGATACCCGACCGCAAATATCTATGGTCATTCCGGCAATTTCTTGTAGGCAAATCTGATAAACAGCGATGATCATACCGACAATAGACAAAGGTAAAGCATACATCTTTACTAAACTATCTTCACGATACGTTGCTATTCCCAAGATAACCGATAAAGGAAATAGGCAAATCCTTTGATAATAGCATAAAACACACGGCTCTATATTTAATAAGTAACTGTAGTAAATACTCATTAACGTTCCCGTGCAACAAATTAACCACGCAAAATATAAAGCATAATTACGAAGGAATCTAATCATTGTTTTCCTCCGCAGCTTGTAAATAGCGGATTTGTCGAATCACACGCTCTAGTTCCTCAAATGTAGGATCCTCGATAAGATAATCTCCAACAACAGCTGTCGGTGTGGCTAACTGCCCTCCAAGAACCTGAGAGCCATAAATGTTATTTTTTTTAATTTGCTCTTCATAACGTTGAGAATCGATACATTGCATCAACCCCTTGGGGTTAATGCTACGGCCAGAATGCGTTTTCAAATTCTCAGTCAGCTTAGTTAATACTTGAGGAGTTGCCCAATTCTTACCCTCCTCTTTAGGGTAAACAAGCAGTCGGTGAAAATACTCCACATAAGCTTCTATATCTGGCTCACGGGGATCATGATGATACACACAAAGTAAGGCTTGAGCCGCAGGCATCGAACCTCGAATAAAACATACAGGGATTAAGGTAAACGATACCTCACCTGTATCAATATACTTCTTTTTTAATAAGGGGAAAACTTCAGTGCTAAATTCTGCACACGCCAAACATGAAGGCTCTTCAAATACTGTGATATTAATTGGTGCGTAACGATTGCCAAGAGTTGGGAAATGTTTGGCATTTGTAGGGATATGAGCTTTCGGAGGTAATATCGTCTGCTTTTTATAAATCATTAATCCAAAGCATAGTACGAAAAAAGCGCTGGTAACTATGACTAATATCTTTTTATTCAATGACTGTTCTCTTATCTTATATGGCCCACACAGAACTCAGAAATAAAATAAAAAAATAAAAATTGAAAACTATTTTTTATGCAAAGAAGTCTAGCTCTCTCTTTGATTCTCTTATTTCTATATTGAGATATGTCCACATCGATAAAAAACCTTTTAGTTTTATCATTCTCATTCTATTTAGAAAGAAAAATCACAATATTTTTCCTTGTATGGATAAAGAAACCCTAGAAAACATTTATAAGCACTTCCGTTATCGTTTTTTTAAATTAAGTATTCTCCCCGCATTTTTAGGATTATTGCTTATATGCACTCCTAATACACTGAACTATCAAGCTCCTAGTGTTATCCTTTCCGATAGGATCTGTGGCAGCCTGCTCATTCTCTTAGCATGCATTTCTTTCTATAAACGCTCTGTGCTTTGGTTTGGCGTATTTGTAGGCATTTGGGTCTCTCTTTTTCCCTGTTTTCCAGAACGCTCTTCTATCGTATTTGCAAACGATACTCTGATAGGCTTTGCTATCTTTGCTGTTGTCTGCATTCCTCCTACACGTCCGGAAGCTTTGGAAGTCGGGCCAACTCTACCTGAAGGGATTTCCTATAACCCATCTTCTGGAGGACGTCGCGCTGCTGTTTTGATATTAAGTTTATTAGCCTGGCTACAGTCGCGGTATTTAACAGCATCTGCCTTAGGAATATCCTCAAGTAGTTTTGAGCACGACTTCTTTGTCTATGCCATGATGATGACCGCATATTCTTTACTTGTTGTACTCTCTCTATCCGGAGGAGAGCGTCGTTGGCATACGCGCCCTAAAGTCGTCATAGCAACAGCCATTACCCTCCTATCCACCATCATTCTCACTTTCATTCCTATTGTAACTCAACAACTCACTCTAGATTGCTGGTTATCCTTATTTCTAACCTTACAACCAGCTTTGGCGTTTGTTTTTGCTTACGATGAATTCAGAGCAACATTTAACTATCTCGCACGATTCCTCGATAAAAAACGCGAGCTCATTCGTATATCTCTCTTTGGATCAGAATACTACAGGGATTCCCTATTTTGGGAAGAACGCACCGTATTGCCCTTTATAAAAGCATGCAAGCAAGCTTTTCAGGGAATTTCCTTTCCTATCCATCTTCTGATTACTATTTGCGTAACCATAGGATTTATCAAAATGAGCGATGAGCTCGCCATCACAGACACATTGAAAAACTACACCAATATCTGCTGCTGGTTCATTATTGTGCTCTCCACTCTATCTTTTGCTGATAGTCTTCGGTACTTGCGCTGGCTCTGTGTGATTTTCTCAGCAGCGATCTTACTCTCTCCTGTTTTCTTTCATATTCCCCTACATGCCCCTATCTTGATTCCTACCATAATCACAGGAATCGCTTTGATCTTTTTATCAGTAGGGAAAATAATACAGAAAAAGTAAGACGAGAGTCTTTGATTATATGAGTAAAGAAGGCACTCCTGAAGATGCTTCTTCTTGTCTTTGCTCTGCAGCTCGCGCTTCTTCTTCGGCCTCTAAGCGATCGCGTTTTTCTTTGTCATGCTCGCTTGCATAAATATCCTCTTGAGCTCGGTCTATCCCCTCAGAAATAAGGGAATCATGTAAAGAAGATTGCAAAGAATCTCGCTCAGGAATCACCTTCGTAGTCTGAAATAACGTTACAAAAGAAAACCTCGGTGTATATTCCGACAACAAAACTTGAGATTCTATGAACTCAGCTACATCTTTTTTGGTGATCTTCCCTGTCTGACTATTACAGTAATTTAAAATCTGTAAGTAATTACTCTCCGCCAATTGTTTATGCTTACTTAAAGCTTCCTTATGATGCTGAAAAGCATACAGAATTAAAGGAACAGAAATAAGCACGAATAAAAGAACCCCAGGAAGAAGAAAGGGCAAAAAGATATCAGAAACAAAAACCAATCCTAGAAGAGGATACCCCAACAAACAAGATCCTATCAATAAAAGCACCAGAGAAACAACAAGGGCAATTGCAGAGATAAATACAAGAGGAGTTCCCTTGCACCGATGTGTGTGAATATCGCCGTAAAGAGAAAGCTTTTGTTCTGAAGAGAGTAGAGTATAACCTAACTCAGGTGCAGGTAAATTCGATAACGGTAATGTCACGTTGAAAGACACTCCCGGATATCCTCTATAAGCAGATGGACATTACTGGTAGAACGCGTTAAATCGTTAAAGAACACAGGAACAAGACCATGATTTTTAAGCACATAAAATGCATCACCAAGGAAAGCCACATCACGAAAATCATGCGTAACAAGAATCACAGTTTTATAGTCTTTTCTTGCCAACCTTAAAATATATTTATACAACTGTTCTTTCGTCGTAATGTCCAAAGAAGAAAATGGTTCATCTAAAAGTAATATTGGCTTTGGAGATAAGCATTGACAAGCTAAAGAGACTCTCTGTTTTTGACCCTCAGAAAGTTCATCAGGATAACAATCTAATAAATCACCTAAATTGAAGCTTTCGACTACCTCAAGCAACTTTTCAGAGGATATACGGAAACGCTTATGTTTCCCTCCTAATTCCGAGTTTAGGTGTATATTTTTCAATACAGTCCGCCACGGAAGCAACGTATGTTTTTGCTGCATATAAGCAACATCTGTTTGTTGCACAGGTTCCCCTAACCAGAGAATTTCCCCTTCGGCTGGGGATAAGAAATTCGCTATTAAACGAAATAAGGTAGTTTTCCCAGTCCCAGACACCCCTAAAATAATGGTAATCTTTCCTGGATGAGATACAAAAGAAGTGTTTCGAAATATTAACTTGTCAGAATAAGAATAGCTAAGACTTTTGACTTCTAACATATAGAAACCACAGAGTTTAAAGTGAAGTCAGCTTGCGGTTACCAAGACTTGAACTTGGGACCTCGACATTATCAGTGTCGCGCTCTAACCAACTGAGCTATAACCGCGAGTTTGGAGACTAGGAGAGTCGAACTCCTGACCTTCTGAATGCAAATCAGACGCTCTACCAACTAAGCTAAGTCCCCGTCTATTCTTCTCTTATTGTGATCAAAAAAGAAAAAGTTATCTTAATAACTAAGAGATTTAACCTCAACCAAAGAATTAAGAAAAAAACGAATTAATGGGTTAAACAGATTTCTTGGAGCACACTTTTCAATAGAGAATCCGTGTAAAACTTACTAGTTTCACTTTGTAATTTTAGCCAGGCTTCATTACTTGACGACTCTAAAGGATGAGGTATAAGAATATTTACTCCTAAACAAGGAATGCCAAATTCATAACATACCTGAGCAACGGCTCCTCCTGCACTATCAAAACCTTGAATTTCGGAATGAATTTGTTGAAGCGATAGAAAATAATTCTTAGACATGGAGAAAGCCTCTCCAGTAGCTATAATGCCTTCGGTAAGACCATGTTCTGTAGATGTTGTAGGTTTTAGATAGCCATAGGTTTTTAGTAAACGCTCGATAGAATCTTTATGCATAGCAATAAACTGTCTTCCCCCAATCTTGGCAGCCTCCCTATACGCTTCGCTAGTCGCAAAAATACTCTGATGGATGTTTGGAATTTCAAATCTCTTGAAAAAGGGGCGTACATCAGAATCATAGTTAACATAACCATGAGAAATCAGAACATTCCCAAAACGCCCCGTTTCTGAGCGTGAGTAACATGTCCCTATAATCAAGATAAGATCGACTCTATGCTTGAGAATCATATTACAGCTAATAACAGCAGCAGAAACTTTATTTGGCCAAAAAGAAGACATTACTAAATACTTCCCGAAATAATCTCCAGAATAGTACGTTCTCCTCCCCTCTACTGTCTTCTTGCTATTCGCAAACCAAGGAATAGGACACGCGGAATCTGAAGATTCTGAAACTTCGGGAAGAGCAAAGATAATGCCTATACGAGATAAAGGAGCGTGTTTCTCACTAAAAATATCTATAGGAGCTGATTCTAAAGAGATAAAGGAGCAACAAAAAACGGCAGCTAGAACAACGCGAAGAACCATAAAAATTCCACTTATAGAATTCTGGCTCCTTATAGAAAAACATGATGTTTAAGAGAATGAAAAAGCTAAAGTGAAGATAGCTCTTTCGACTCTAGAGGTAGCGAAAAACTAGACTCGAAAGAGCTGATCTTCTATGAATCTTTATTCATCACAGAGAACATCACGCGTTTTTCACAGTCTAACTTTCTTTTTTAAATCTAAATTTCTTGCCTCACGCACTTTCGTAATCTTAAACGATTTTGTGAACGTTTCGTATTCTTTGTCTAAAGCTTTAGAATTCTTATTTTTATAAACCATGAAGACCTGATATAGAGTGTGATTTACAGAAATCAACATGCCTCTGAAATAAATGTCTTCACAAGATATCCAAAATTCTAACGCTTTATGCCCCTGTATCTCTTTTGCCTGCATAAATAGGACTTGTGATTCTGGAAGAGCCTGAAGCATTCCAGCAAACCCTTCTTGAAGATTTAATTCCGGACGGCTCACATCCACCTTCTCAGGGTACTCCCATACAGACACAACATAAACCGTGTTATCCGATTGTGTTTCTGTAACGTATGTATCATAGCGTATAGTCAGTTCTGATTGGGGAATCTCTATGACCTGTCCTGAATGTTCTGGATCTCCAGGAAACTCCGCAGAAAAGCCACAACTTTTCGTATAATCATACCGTTTCCATGGTAGACTATCTTTGATCTTAGAAACGCGTACGTCACCGTCTTGCATCTCCTTAGCAGAGAACCAACTCTTCATTTTAGAGAGAAAACCCGTCTTAGATTCTCCAGCAACTAATGAAGCTGGATATAGAGCTTGTAGAGATATTAATACGGTTAATAAAAACTTACTGACTTTTGAAAGCATAATAAAAATAAAATACGTTTATTAATTTAATAATATAACTTCCGACACTTTTATTAATAACAAAATACAAAAAATCAAAATCATCAAAAATCTTGTGTTTTATAAAACTCATGATAATAATCCTGACTGTAAAAAATCTTGGATACTAAGGAGTTGCTGCGGATTATGGAAGAGCAAACGTTTATCAGTAAGAAGGTTGGAGTTTTACCAGCGAGATGGGGCAGTGTCAGATTTCCTGGGAAGCCTTTAGCCATGATCCTAGGAAAATCCTTAATTCAAAGAACTTATGAAAATATCATTCAAAGCGAAACACTAGATAAAGTAGTTGTAGCTACTGATGATCAACGCATTATGGATCACGTGATAGATTTTGGTGGCGAGTGTGTTATGACCAGTCCAGAGTGCGCCAATGGTACTGAACGGATGGCGGAAACCGTATCGCGTTATTTCCCTGAAGCTGAGATCATGGTGAATATCCAGGGGGATGAGCCCTGTTTACGCCATACCGTTGTAGATGCTCTTGTGAGAAAACTCGAAGAGAATCCAGAAATTCATATGGTGACTCCTGTTGCTCAAACCACAGATCCTCATGAAATCTTAACAAATCAAAAAGTAAAATGTGTTTTCGATAAAAATGGAAAGGCTTTATATTTCAGCAGAAGCGCTATTCCACACATTTTAAAAAAAGAGACACCGATTTATCTACATATTGGCGTGTATGCATATAGAAGATCTGCTTTGTTCAGTTACATTGCTTCCGCTCCTTCTCCTCTAAGCCAAGCTGAAGATCTTGAGCAACTACGTGTATTAGAACACGGTGGATCCATTCATGTATGTGTAGTGGAAGCTAAGAGCCCTTCAGTCGATTATCCAGAAGATATAAATAAGGTGGAAGAATACTTAACATGCCATTCAAGTGCATCTTTTTAACAGGAGGGGTTGTATCCTCCTTAGGCAAGGGATTAACTGCTGCCTCGCTTGCTCTACTACTAGAGCGACAAGGCCTTAAAGTTGCGATGTTAAAACTGGATCCTTATCTTAACGTTGATCCGGGAACCATGAATCCTTATGAACATGGTGAGGTTTACGTTACCAATGATGGAATAGAGACGGATCTAGACCTTGGTCACTATCATCGCTTTTCTTCAGTAAACCTATCTAGGCATTCTACGGCGACTTCCGGGCAAATCTATGCCCGAGTCATTAAAAAAGAACGCGATGGAGTGTATCTAGGAAGTACTGTTCAAGTCATCCCGCATATCACTAATGAAATCATCGAAGTTATCTTAGAATGTGCTAGGGAAAATCATCCTGATGTATTAATCGTAGAAATCGGTGGTACTGTTGGAGATATAGAATCCCTACCTTTTTTAGAAGCTATCCGACAATTCCGTTATGAGCATGCTGAGGACTGCTTCAGTATTCACATGACCTATGTGCCTTATTTACAAGCTGCAGGAGAGGTAAAAACAAAACCTACTCAGCACTCTGTTCAGAGTTTGCGAAGCATTGGCATTATCCCCGATGCGATTCTCTGCAGATCCGAGGCTCCCTTAAGCTCGGAAGTAAAAAAGAAAATCAGCCTATTTTGCAATGTTCCTAGCACTGCGGTGTTTAACGTTGTCGATGTAGAACATTCGATATACGAAATGCCCTTAATGTTATCTCAAGAAAAGATTTCTACGTTTATCACCGAGAAATTAGGCCTATTTACTAAAAAAGAAGATCTAAGTGATTGGGAAATGCTAATCGAGCGTTTGCGCAATCCTCTTCCTAATAAGATACGCTTAGGTTTAGTAGGTAAATACGTACAACATAAAGATGCGTATAAATCCGTTTTTGAGTCCATTACTCACGCCGCTTTAAGCTTGAATTGCTCAGTAGAGTTATTCCCTTTAGATTCTGATGATCCTCATTTCCTGGAAACCTTAGAACTATGCGATGGTTGCCTGGTCCCTGGAGGTTTTGGGTCTCGTGGTTGGGAAGGGAAAATTCTTGCAGCCAAGCTCTGTAGAGAAAGAGGGATCCCTTATTTTGGAATCTGTTTGGGGATGCAGGTTCTTGTTGTTGAATATGCCCGTCATCTCCTCAATCTAGAACAAGCAAACTCTACAGAAATGGACAAAGATACACCTGATCCCGTTATCTGTATGTTGGATGGACAAGCTTCATTAATTGCTACAGGTGGCACGATGCGTCTTGGAGCCTATCCTTGCGTATTATCACCAGGAAGTAAAGTATACACGATGTACGGGAAACCTGAAATTATGGAACGCCATCGACATCGCTATGAAGTGAATTTAAACTACGTACAACAATTAAAAGATCACGGATTAGACATTGTGGGTATGTGCCCAGAACAAAAACTTTGCGAAATCGTAGAAATCAAAGATCATCCTTGGATGATAGGAGTACAATTCCACCCAGAATTCCTTTCGAAGTTGGTAACTCCTCACCCACTCTTTGTAGGATTTATCGAGGCAGCACTTCTTCACTCTAGGAATAAAACCTATGTCTAATCCTCAGGCAGCCAAAGTTTTCCTAGGTGTAGATTACGGAGAGAAGCGGATAGGTCTAGCCTACGCGTCATCTCCCCTGTGCATTAGTTTACCTATAGGGTTCATAGCCACAGGAAAAACGCTAGAAGCCACAGCAAAGCTTCTTGTTGGAATTATTCAAGAACGCAATGTGTCCACTGTAGTTTTAGGGAACCCTATCCCCATGCAAAAAGGACAAAAATCTGCCCTACAAGAAGATATACTCAAGCTGTCCTCTCTACTTCAAGAGTTCTGCCCTGTTGAAGTGATCCTTTGGGATGAAAGGCTATCCTCAGCAGAAGCAGAACGGATGCTAAAAGGAGACTGCGGACTCAGTAGGAAAAAGAGAAAAGGAAAAACGGATAGTATCGCTGCAAACCTGATTCTTACCAGCTTCTTGGAAAGTTCTCCTCACCTACTCTCTTAAATCTATTTGAAGCGATTGATTCCTCGACAACAACGAAAAAATCTTATCTATTCATTAATTCTCATTTCATCTTTTTTTCTCATATAAATTATTTAAATTCAGGGATCAATAAAATTACTTTGAACAAAAAACTAAAAAATCTTAACCTCCTATGTTGAAAGTTCCGCAATCCACTTATCCTTCTGAAAGATTTTTAATAAAATCAATGTAGCACAGTGGAATAAGTCACAGTGTCTTTCTGTTAAAAAAACGACATTGAAGGTATTTGCTTTTTTTATGAAATACACATGGAGGTTGATTGCTGTTGTATTCACGTCTTCAATTTTAGGAGGCTGTTTTTCAACGGCCTTAAGATCGTCAAAAACCCTTACGATTGCCATCCATGACGACCCGGAATCTTTATCCCCTGATCAAGCAAAACGCGCTTTAGATCTCTCTGTATCTAAACTCATTTTCGAAGGACTGACAAGAGAAAATCCCCATAAACATAATCAAGTAGAATTTGCCCTAGCAAGTCATTATACCGTATCAGCGGACGAAAAAACCTATACTTTCTTTATCAAACATGAGGCTTTATGGAGTAACGGCACTCCAATTACCTCTCAGGATATTACGCGAGCGTGGCAACATGCAAAAACTTGCTCTCCTCACCACAAAGCATTTGAAGGTATTGATTTTAAAGCTTGCTCACCATCTAGCATTACCCTAACACTAGATTCCCCAAATTCTAATCTACTGCAATTACTCGCTTTCCCCGCATTTTCTGTTTTCAACCCCGAAAATTTGAATATATTTAGTGGACCTTTCCAATTAATCACTTACAATCCTGGACATTGCCTTTTACTAGAAAAAAATCCTCACTACTATGATAAAGACAAGGTCCTTATCTCCTGTGTTAACTTATTAGTTATTCCGGATTTATATACCGGAGCCCTTTTACAAAATCGTGGGAAAATTCACTGGTTAGGACAGCCCTGGCATCAGGGATTGACAAAGGAACTAAAAGAAAATACTCCCTATCACTACACTTGCTACCCCGTAGAAGGAGCTTTTTGGCTTGTACTGAATACAAAAGATCCGGTTTTATCTCATATTCATAATCGCTATAGATTAGCCGCTGCAATTAACAGAGAAGAAATTATAGATTATGCTCTACAGGGCAACCAAGATCCCGCTTATACACTATCTAGACACTCCTCTCCACAGCACTCACACAAAAAGCAAAAACTCATTACCCCTACAGAAAAACTGACTCTAACCTACCCTTCAAATATTTTACGATGTCAGCGCATCGCAGAAATTCTTAAAGAACAATGTAAATCCGTAGGTATTGAGTTATTTCTTGAAGGATTGGAATACCATGTTTTCCTAACCAAAAGACAAATGTGTGATTTTACTATAGCTACGGCAACAGGAGTCGCCTATTACCCAAACGCCTCGCTAATCCCACAAGCAGATAGGTTAATTAAAAACTTAGAGATTATTCCTATCTACCATATGAGCTACGATTATATCACTATATCTCCAATAGAAAAAATTATTCATAATGCTTCTGGAGCCGTCGATCTTAAATACGCACGCTTACCTTAAAAACTCGCCCACAACACAACAAGAAATACAAAAATCTTTTTTTTTCAGACCCAAAAAATTGGCAATTATTTTTTGAATCAGTAATCTAACTCCAATTTGCTATTTAACTTTAGGACGATCCCGTGGTGCACCGACTTAGAAAACACTATGCTCTCTACTTCCTCTGTTTGTCTAGTTTGCTTCTCACGAGTTGTCATCATCGACATTCTCAAGAAAATACAGAGCGATGCTTAAGAATTGGAATATCGTATGATCCTGTTTCAATAGATCCTAGATGTACGTATCTCAAAAAAGATGTTTCCCTAGCCAAAGCCCTTTATGAAGGCTTAATTCGAGAACGCGTTTCTAACGATGTGATCCTGGGAATAGCGGAAAAATATACAGTGTCTAACGAAGGCTATGTGTATACCTTCAATCTGAGAAATACCTTATGGAGTAATGGGGATCCATTAACAGCTTATGATTTCGAAGAATCTATAAAACAAATCCACACGAAAAACCTCCCGATATCCTACCACAACCTTCTATACATTATCAAAAACTCTAAAGCAATTATGGAAGAGGGATTACCTATAGAAGAATTAGGAGTCAAAGCTCTGGACGCGAAAACATTAGAAATTACCCTAGAACATCCATCTGAAAATTTCATTGAGATGCTCGCTCATCCGTTGTTTTTCCCCGTCCACCGTTCTTTAAGAGAGCACTATGCCAACCCTAAAAACCAACATACCTATATTTCTAATGGCCCTTTTAGCTTGAGTGATGTGCAACCTCAAAAACATCTGAAAATGCAAAAAAATATCCATTACTACGATGCAGACAAAGTGAAACTCGATACTCTAGTCTTTACCATCATGTCAGACTCTCATACTGCAGCAAAATGCTTTAGAAATAACCTGATTGATGTTTTAGGAAATCCGTGGATAGCAAAAATCCCACAAGAAATGTTGAACAATACACCTAAAGAAATCACACATATTCATCCAGTTTGCTCAACTTCTCTACTGATCTATAATCTCAACATGCCTGTACTACAAAATAAAGCTCTAAGGAAAGCTTTAGCCTATGCTATTGATAAAGAATCCCTCCTTCCTCTACTCAACTCAGCAAGAATTGCCCATTCTTTTTTACCTCCAGAACTGTCCGAAATCCATGATCAACAAGTACTAAGCAAAGAACAACGAGAAAAAAAAGCCCGAGAATACTTTGAAGAAGCAAAATCTACTCTATCAGAAAAAGAACTCGCGGAACTCTCTCTTATTTACCCTCAAGAATCGAGCGTTTTTTCGTTCATAGTTCAAGAACTCTAACAACAATTTAAAAATGTTCTCGGTATACACATACCCATTCAAGGCATTGAGTACTTTTGTTTTTTAGAAAAAAGAAATAAAGGAGAGTTTTATCTATCTGTAGGAGGATGGATTGCAGAATACCTCCATGCGAGAAATTTCCTTACTATACTGGGGAATCCAGAAAATAAAGAGACGAGCCACCAATTAGGAAAGTGGAGTAATCAACAGTTTAACAACATCCTAGAAAAATACCATACAGCAACATTCACTAAGGAAGATCAAATCCTAGCCGAAGAACTTATCGAAGACGATCTTCCCGTATTTCCCCTATATCATTTCAACTATATTTACCTTTCCCATCCACGAGTCAAAAACCTCAATATCTCCCCTTTAGGACATGTTGAACTTAAAGACGTGGAAGTTCTTCCTATATAACGCAGCCTCTAAAAACTTTTTCAAAAAATTATAATGATTTCTTACAAACTAAAATATTTTTATATGCAAACACCTAGTTTTAAGATATTTAATTAAATGATATATTGATAGAGCGACTCTAATTACACAATTGAGTAAAATAAAAACCGCCTGTGAAAACCTCGAGTAAGCATCAAACATGCTGTTTAAATAGACGATAAAAACAATGCATAAATTCCTAACACCCATTCTATCGGTTATTCTATTTCTGGGGATTTCACCGCTATGCACAGGTTGTTATACACATACTGCTAAACACCAGAACTCTCTAAAGATAGCGATTAGCCATGATCCTATGTCTTTAGACCCTAGAAGTGCTTGTCTAAGTAAAGATATCTCGATAGCCCAAGCTCTCTACGAAGGCCTTGTAAGGGAACGTTCTGCTCATCCTGAGCTCGCTCTTGCACAGTATTACACAATATCTAGCGACCAAACAGTCTATACTTTTTATCTTAAAGAGGCTTCATGGAGTAATGGAGATCCTGTAACTGCTTATGATTTCGAAGAATCCATAAAACAAATTCATAATCTCGAAGTAGCCTGCTCTTCTAATTTTCTTCTCAGTGTGATTAAAAATTCGCATGCTGTGATGAGCAAACAGCTACCTGTAGACACCCTGGGAATTCGCGCAATAAATGCATCGCAATTAGAAATTACCTTAGAAAAACCTATTCCCCACTTTTTAGAAATTCTTGCCTATCCGATTTTCTTCCCTGTACATAAATCCCTCAGAGAATTTTCTGCCTCAAAGGGAACCAAACTCCCGAATATCACTAATGGCCCTTTTCTCATTGAAGATTACCAACCTCAAAATAAACTGATCATTAAGAAAAATCCTCTGTATCACGATAAACAAGCGGTGCATCTGGATACCATCACTTTTCAAATTGTTCCCGATACCCATACAGCTACACAACTTCTTCAAAAAAATCTGATTGACTGGGTGGGTTCCCCGTGGAGTTCTCCAATTTCTAAAGAAGACCAACATCATATCCCAAAAGATAAGTTGCACAATTACCCCGTTCTAGGAACGACAGCTCTAATATGTAACCTAAAACATAGCCCAACTAATAACTTAGCCCTACGAAAAGCCCTGGCCTATGCCATTGATAAAACTACCTTATTACAGTTTATCAGCCATGGAAAAGTCGCCGAACATTTCCTACCGCCGGAACTATCACAACTCCCTAAACAATCAGATCAATCACCAGAAGAACGCAAAGAATTAGCACGCGCGTATTTTAAAGAAGCTGAGAAAGAACTCTCACTCAAATGTATCGCAGAATTATCGATTATTTATCCTTTAGAATCTGCATGTCTGAACGCTATCGTTCAAGAGATACAACAACAAATCAAAAACGTTCTAGGGATTCATATCCCTATCCAAGGTATGGAATATCATTGTTTCTTAGATAAAAGACGTCGCGGAGACTTTACCTTAGCCACCGGAAGATGGATAGCCGACTATCCGAGGCCAACATCGTTCCTTTCCATTCTCGGAAACCTTAAAAATGACGAGCCAACAAAATCACTAACAAAATGGGAGAATGCCCAATACAATCGTATCCTGAAAACTCTACTTTCAAAAGATGAAACAATACAAGATCAAATCATAGCAGAAGAACTCATCGAAGAAGATCTTCCTATTATTCCTCTGTACCATTTTGAATATACCTACGCAGCTAACCCCAAAATTCACAACTCCTACACCTCATTACTCGGACATATCGACCTGAAAGAAGCAGAGATTTCAAAATAATATGCACATCTTATAAGTTTAAAAAACGTCTTGGGTTTTTACTTAAGTCAAACAAAATATTGACTTAAACTCGAAAAAAAATATCTTAACGGCGACTCTCCACTCGGATCAATGAATTATTTTATATTGAAGCTACGATAAATCAGAGATATAATATTTGAGCTTAGGTAAGGTTCTAGATCATGAATCCTTATTGACTTATCAATGACATTAAAGGTGTAGATAATGTTCCGTTATATAAAGAAACGCCTGGTATTTAACTTGCTTTCTTTATGGATTATCCTAACCCTAACTTTCCTCGTCATGAAAACCATTCCTGGCGATCCATTTAATGATGAAAGTAGCAACACCTTATCACAAGAAACTCTACAGATCCTTAAGTCTCGCTACGGATTAAATAAACCCCTATATCAGCAATACATTCATTATCTCAAATCTTTAGTCACGTTAGATTTTGGAAACTCCCTTGTTTACAAAGATCGCAGCGTAACAAGCATTATCGCGACAGCATTTCCAGCATCAGCAATTTTAGGACTTGAAAGTCTCCTACTTTCGATTTCCGGAGGCATATCCCTAGGAACTCTGGCAGCATTAAGAAAGAAAAAACAAGGGCGCTATATCCTTCTTTCTTCCATTTTACAAATTTCCATTCCAGCTTTTGTCTTAGCCACAATGCTGCAGTATATTTTTGCAGTAAAAATCCCTATTTTCCCCATAGCTTGCTGGGGGAATTTCTCCCACACGATTTTGCCCTCCCTTGCTTTAGCCATAGCGCCGATGGCCTTCATCACACAATTAACTTTCTCATCAGTATCTTCAGTCTTAAATAAAGACTATGTGTTGCTCGCCTATGCTAAAGGACTCTCTCCAATAAAAGTTATACTTAAACACATTCTTCCCTACGCAGTGTTTCCCACGATTTCCTACGCTGCATTTCTTGTGACTACAGTTATGACAGGAACATTCGCTATAGAGAATATTTTCTGCATACCCGGTTTAGGAAAATGGTTCGTCTGTAGTATTAAACAACGCGATTATCCAGTAACTCTAGGATTATCGGTATTTTATGGCGCTTTCTTTATGTTAGCTTCCCTACTTTCAGATCTCATACAAGCAATGATAGATCCCCAGCTGCGCTATTCCTATAAGGAAGCTGATAAAGAAGTGAGTTTTTCTCAAGAAAGTGAACATCTCTAACAAAATCCATAGCATTTAGGTGAAGAATAAACAGAAATTCAAAGAAAGAAATAAATAAGGCTATTGAAAAACTTCATGGACATTCCTTCAAAATCTTCTCAACTCACTCTATGGCAACGTATGAAAGGAAATACCATGTTTATGGTAGGAGCTTCATTGCTAGCAACCTTAATCATAGGAGCAGTTCTTCTTCCATGGATTTACCCTAATTACGAACAGACATCTCTAGAACACACCCTACAACAACCGGGAAGAATGTTTCCTTTTGGAACTGATTCTCTAGGGCGTTGCATGCTAGCAAGAACGGTTCAAGGTTTGCGCCTGTCCCTTCTTATTGCGGTTACGGCCACCCTGATCGATGTCTTCGTAGGACTATTTTGGTCTACAGTAGCCTTATCCTCGGGGAAAAAAGTTGCTTTCCTCATGATGCGCATTACAGAAATCTTATTTTCGATTCCTAGAATCCCAGTCATTATTCTTCTTCTTGTGATTTTTGATCACGGAATCCTTCCTTTGATTCTTGCTATGACACTGACGGGGTGGATACCCATAGCACGAATTATATACGGACAATTTTTATTATTAGAAAATAAGGAATTTGTGCTTTCCGCGAAGACGATGAACGCCTCTACATTTCATATTCTCAGGAAACACTTACTTCCTAATACGCTAACCCCTATCATCTCCACATTAATCTTTACTATTCCTGGAGCTATTTATACAGAAGCGTTTATTAGTTTTTTAGGCTTAGGTATCCAACCTCCTCAAGCTAGCCTAGGCACATTAGTAAAAGAAGGTATCAACGCTATTGACTACTACCCATGGCTATTTTTCTTCCCCTCATTTTTCATGATTACGCTCTCGATAAGCTTTAACCTCATCGGAGAAGGAGCAAAAGCACTATTCATCGAGGAAAATTCCCATGCCTGATACCTTACTCAACATACGAAATCTTACGATAGCATCAAACAATCCACGTAGATTGCTCATAGATAATCTCAGCCTTTCAATAAAAAAACGGCATAGCCTAGCGTTAGTTGGTGAAAATGGATCAGGGAAGACAACAATTACTAAAGCGATTTTGGGTTTCCTTCCAGATAATTGTGAAATCTTAGAAGGAGACATCTTCTTTGAAAATACAAATTTAAAAACCCTGTCCTATAAAAAATTCCAAAAGATCCGAGGAAAGAAAATAGCGACAGTATTGCAAAATGCTATTGGATCTCTGACGCCATCTATGCGTATAGGAGCTCAAATTGTAGAAACCTTACGACAACACAATCCCATAACAAAACAAGAAGCTTATGCAAAAGCTTTAGAATTACTCTCAAGCGTATGCATCCCGAATCCCGAACGCTGTTTTCACCTTTATCCTTTTGAATTAAGTGGGGGGATGCGGCAACGTACCGTAATCGCTATATCTCTAGCGAGCTCTCCAGAGCTTATTCTTGCTGATGAGCCAACAACAGCTCTAGATTCTGTGTCTCAGGCTCAGGTATTGCGTATATTGCGTAAAGTGCATAAAGAACATCATACCGCGATGTTGTTAGTGACGCATAATCTCGCTTTAGTCACAGAACTTTGTGATGATATCGCAATTATTAAAGATGGCCAACTTGTAGAAACAGGCAGTGTAAAAGAGATCTTTTCTTCTCCACAACACCCCTATACAAAACGTCTTCTGAAAGCTGTATCAAAAATTCCTCTAACCGCTAGCTCTTCGCCCATTTTAAAAGCGAAGCTCGAAAATTTAAGAAATACAGATACTTTGCAGACAACATATGACTAACTTAATTACCATAAAAAACCTATCCATTTCCATTAGGAAGCAGGTCATTCTCAATGACATTAACCTAGAACTCAAAAAAGGAGAATGTCTAACCGTTGTCGGTGCAAGTGGTTCAGGAAAGTCTTCTCTAGCTTTGGCAATTTTAGGATTAATGCGGCCGAATCACGGGACGATTACCTTTCATGTTGACCCGAAAACGCCCAAGGCAAAAACAGTACAAATTGTCTGGCAAGACATACACTCGAGCTTAAATCCTACAATGAGTGTCGAAGACCTTATTTTAGAACCTCTCCATATCATAGGAACCTACTCTAAAGAACAACAAAAAGAAAAAATCCTAAGCGTCTTACGTCTCGTTAACTTACCTTTATCAGTATTACGATTAAAACCTTATAAGCTTAGCGGAGGCCAAAAACAACGCGTGGCAATTGCAAAAGCTTTAGTTTGTGAGCCTGATCTCCTTATTTGCGACGAGCCAATCTCCGCTCTAGACACCCTAAATCAATCACTAATCTTAGAACTTTTCCAAACAATAAAACAGCAATGTGAAAGCACGCTTCTATTCATTACCCATGACATGTCAGCAGCATACTATATTGCAGATACCATTGCTGTTATGGATAAAGGATCTCTTGTAGAATACGCACCTAGAGAAAAAATTTTCATGGATCCTAAACATAAAAAAACCCAAGAACTTCTGGATGCTATCCCCGTATTTTCTCTAGAAGATACCGAATGTCACCACAGCGATACAGCTCATGAGAAAGTACTCATTTAAAAACCAAACAAAAAATTAGACACGGCCTGAAAACCTAAAGTTCTTTGTAGTATGTGAAAAGTTATGTATACTGCGATCCACGTTCATTTTATGATTTGCCTGAATTAGATGTTTGTAAAGCAACAATTGCAAGGATACAAACAGTCTTGTTTAACCACCTAAAGATCTATGACTCAATAGCATAGGAAAACTGTTATCGAGCCCTTTAGGCATTACGTGTAAATCGTTGACAGGAAGAAGTTGAGCGTGCTACGAATCAAACTAACCGCCGTTAGAATGGAGCATCATTGACGATGGAAATTTCTCATATCTTGGAAGACCTCGCTTACGACGAAGGGATACTTCCCAGAGAAGCTATAGAAGCTGCGATCGTCAAACATGCACAAATCACTCCCTACCTACTTCAGATTCTTGAAGACGCTACAGAACGCGTCCCGGAATTAATCAATGACGGTAGTTATCAAGGGCATCTGTATGCCATGTATTTGCTAGCACAGTTTCGAGAAACTCGAGCTCTTCCATTAATTATTAAGCTCTTTTCTTACTCCGATGATACACCTCATGCAATTGCTGGTGACGTTCTTACTGAAGACCTCTCAAGAATCCTGGCAAGCGTATGTGACGATGAATCTTTAATTAAAGAGCTTATAGAATCCCCAGGCATTAATCCTTATGTAAAAGCCGCAGGAATTTCTAGTCTTGTACATCTTGTAGGAATAAAAAAAATCTCTAGAGAGGCAACTATCCGTTATTTTGGAGAACTGCTAAACTATAGATTAGAAAAAAGTCGTTCTTTTGCTTGGGATAGTCTCATTGCTGCTATATGTGCTTTGTATCCCGGAGAATTATTCTACCCGATTAGCAAAGCTTTTAATGCCGGTCTTGTAGATATAACTTTCATAAGCATGGAAGATGTAATAAATATCATAAATGAAGAAACTATTGAGTCCTGTCTTCAGGAACTTTTGTCCTCACCAGAACTCATTAACGACACCCTAGAAGAAATGGAAAAATGGCTCGAAGATTTTCCTATAGAGCCTTAAACCCTCTCGGGATTTTCCAACAGACTATAACGCAAAGAGGTCCCAAGTGAAAAAACAAAAACGGTTCCTGTCTCTTTTATTTCTCACATTCGTACTCTTAGGCATATGGTTTTGTCCTCATCCTGAAGCAATAAACCCCAACGCTTGGCATCTATTTGCTGTATTCACAACGACAATTCTAGGTATTATCCTGCAGCCCGTACCTATGGGAGCCATAGTCATTATCGGGATTTCTACACTGCTACTTACTCAAACATTAACTCTAGAACAAGGTCTTTCAGGATTTCATGATCCTATAGCCTGGCTGGTCTTTCTATCATTTTCCATAGCAAAAGGCATTATTAAAACAGGTCTCGGAGAACGCGTTGCTTACTTTTTTGTCAGCATCTTAGGGAAAAACCCTCTGGGATTAAGCTACGGGTTGGTAATTACTGATTTTCTCTTAGCGCCTGCGATTCCTAGTGTTACAGCACGATCCGGGGGGATTCTCTATCCGGTAGTTATGGGACTATCAGAATCTTTCGGCAGCTCTGCAGAAAAAGGAACAGAAAGCCTGATTGGCTCCTTCCTCATTAAAGTCGCCTATCAAAGCTCTGTAATTACCAGCGCCATGTTTCTGACTGCTATGGCTGGTAACCCCTTATTAGCAGCTTTAGCAAGTAATGCAGGCATAGCTCTTACCTGGGCAACATGGGCAAAGGCAGCAGTAATCCCCGGATTACTGAGTTTAGTACTTATGCCTATAGTCCTCTATAAGCTGCACCCACCGACAATTACATCTTGTGAGGAAGCCATCCGCACAGCAAAATTACGTCTTAAAGAAATGGGCCCCTTGAAAAAAGGCGAAAAGATCATCTTGATGATTTTTATTTTGCTTGTTGTTCTATGGACATTCGGAGACCTACTAAGAATATCAGCGACCACAGCAGCATTAATTGGTCTATCCCTGCTTGTCCTGACAAATATTTTAGATTGGCATAAAGATGTCATGGCTAATACAACTGCCTGGGAAACATTTATTTGGTTCGGTGCTCTTATTATGATGGCGTCGTTTCTCAATCAATTAGGTTTCATTCCTCTAATTGGAGATAGCGTAGCCTCAGCGGTTACAGGACTATCGTGGAAAATAGGCTTCCCTATCCTCGCCCTGATGTACTTTTACTCACATTACCTATTTGCAAGTAACACAGCGCACATCGGTGCCATGTTCCCTGTATTTCTCGCTGTTTCCATAGCCTTAGGGACCAACCCCATTTTCGCCTGTTTAGTACTAGCCTTTTCCAGTAACCTGTTTGGAGGACTCACTCACTATGGTTCGGGACCGGCACCCCTATACTTTGGTTCGCAACTCGTTTCTATTAAGGATTGGTGGCAATCTGGTTTTGTTCTAAGTATTGTCAATATTGCCATTTGGGTAGGTATCGGCAGCCTATGGTGGAAAATTCTCGGTCTTATCTAAGAAATATCCTCAAACGGCGAGAGGGAAAACCTTCTAAAAAGAAGGTTTTCTCTTATTCGATAAAGAAAAACACAGCGAATTTACGAAAATACTGTATATGCACGTGAACTCCAATGATCTCAACGACGTAGTTATCCCAGGTACTCCTCCCCTCCCGAGGGAACTACAAAAATTCCCCTCTTTGATTCCAACAAATGATTTACGATTTTCCCCTAAGTTTGATGCCGACGTTGCTAAGCTTTTCCCGAATACCTATGACAGTCCTTACCTAAAATTTACTTCAGGAACTCTTGACCAACCTGTTCGTCCATTAAAAGTAGGTGTGATGCTATCGGGAGGTCCTGCTCCCGGAGGTCATAATGTTATTTGGGGATTACTTCATAGCTTAAAGAAAATACATCCCGACAGCTCGCTCATTGGCTTTCTTAATAACGGCCAAGGGATTCTCAATAATCATACAGTAGAAATTACCGAAGAATTCATGGAGTCTTTCAAAAATTCCGGAGGATTCAACTGTATAGGCACAGGAAGAACAAACATCATCACTGAAGAAAATAAAGCCCGATGCTTAAAAACAGTACAAGCTTTAGACCTTGATGGTTTAGTAATTATTGGCGGTGATGGTTCGAATACAGCAACGGCTATCCTAGCAGAATACTTTTCTCAGCATCATCCTAAAACGTGCGTTGTAGGCGTCCCAAAAACTATTGATGGAGATCTTCAACATCTATTTTTAGACCTTACCTTTGGATTTGATTCAGCAACAAAATTTTATTCCTCCATTATTAGCAACATTTCTAGAGATACGCTATCTTGCAAAGCGCATTACCACGTGATCAAGCTTATGGGACGCTCTGCATCGCACATTGCTTTAGAATGCACTCTACAAACCCATCCAAATATCACTCTTATAGGAGAAGAAATCGCAGAAAAGAATGTGCCTCTAAATACGATAATCCATAAAGTCTGTTCGATCATTGCTGATAGAGCCGCTATGGGGAAATACTATGGGATTATTCTTATTCCTGAAGGCATTATCGAATTCATCCCTGAGATTAACAACCTTGTTAAAGAAATCGAAAGAATCCCTGAAGATGCGGATAAATTTTCTTCTCTATCCCGTGAATCTCAAAAATTACTAAAAAGCTTCCCAGAAACTATCGCTAAACAACTCCTTAATGATCGTGATGCTCACGGGAACGTCTATGTATCTAAAATCAGCGTGGACAAATTGCTTATCCACCTTGTAGATAACCACCTGAAGAAACATTTTAAAAATGTTCCGTTTAATGCGATTTCTCATTTTTTAGGTTATGAGGGAAGGTCGTGCCTACCCACAAAATTCGATAATACCTACAGCTACGCCCTAGGATATGGCGCAGGAGTTCTTACGTATAACCGCTGCAACGGCTACCTCACTGTCATCGAATCACTGATTAATATTGTAGATAAATGGCGGCTACGCGCTATGCCTATTGTAAAAATGTTCACAACAAAGAAAAAGTCGGATGGAACTATAAAACCTCTGATAAAGAAGAGTTTAATTGATATTAGCAGTCCTGCTTTTATTAAGTTTAAACTCTATAGAAAAATATGGGCTCTAGAAGATTCTTATCGTTTTTTAGGACCATTACAAATTGACACCCCGCCCAACTCTCATTCCGATCATTTCCCTCCTCTTACTCTCCTCCTCAATCATAATGAATGGCAAAAAAGGTGTTCTATATGTATGGAAATTCCTGACTGCGATTATTAATTTCCGCTAGCGATATAACAAGATGATACCATGAGAAATTCGAGTTTATTCTCGACGAATTCTTTTTAAAAAATTAAATTCACGCATAAATACCCTCTTAAACCTATGGAAAGTAAAACTGAATGAGCACTACATGCCATAAACATGAACATCGTCATGTAATTACATTTAACATCCTCAATAACATTACAACTTTTGGTGTTCTCCATATACCTGCACAGGTTTCTCCTCCCTATCCTTTGGTCATTACCCTTCACGGATTAGCCTCAAGTAAAATAGGTTCTAAACGCACTCACGTACACCTTGCTGAAAAATTGTCAGAATGTGGGATTGCGGTTTTACGCGTTGATTTTCCGGGACATGGGGATGCAGAAGGCGATCCCTATGACTTCTCGTTCAACGACTATATCTTAAGTGCAAATGAAATTATTTCTCACGGCTACGGCTTAAACCATATCGATACAAAAAATATAGCTGTTTTTGGTTCTTCATTGGGAGCTACTTTATCTCTCTTAAATATGTCTAGCCTACACTATGTAAAAAGCCTCGCAGTGTGGGCCCCGACCATTCAAGGGGCTGTATGGCTACAAGAAGCTATTCATCTTCCCAATAACCTGATTTCACATTCTCCATCCTCAGAAGATATTTTTTATGGAGGTATGCGCATCAATAAAACGTTCTGTTCGCAATTCATTGAAATGGACGTAACTAAGGAAATCCCGAAATTTTCTGATTCCCTATCTATCCTCTACATGCAAGGACAAGAGGATACTGTCGTATCCTTACATCACCAGGAAATCTTTTCTGAGGCTATCAAGAACAAACCCAATCCTTATGAGCTACGCGTCTATCCCCATACTGGTCACCATATTCCTCAGTCTTGCTCTATGTTATCAGAACTTGTACAATGGCTAAAACATCAACTTATTCCCTAGGAACTACCTGTGGAGCTTCTCTCTGTAAATAAAAGTTACTTTGAATTGCAGCGTTTGCACTACCGTCCGGAAACCTTAAGCTTTCTACATGGTATCACGTCTTTGCATATTGTCGACTCTGCCTCTACAGCATCTCCTCATGTTCCTAAAGATCTTCAAGAGCATATTCCTCATTTGTGCAACATCCCTGAAGTCACTATTGAAAAGGGAAAGGCAACACCTTCTCAACCTTTGAAGATTGGTGTATTACTTTCTGGGGGTCAGGCTCCCGGAGGCCATAACGTGGTTATAGGGCTATTCGAAGGACTGCGCGCCTTTAACCCGAAAACAAAACTTTTTGGGTTTATTCAAGGCCCTTTAGGATTAACACGTGGTTTATATAAAGATCTCGATATCTCTGTAATTTATGACTATTACAATGTCGGAGGTTTTGACATGCTCTCTTCCAGTAAAGAGAAAATCAAAACCAAAGAACAAAAAAGCACAATTCTTACTACGGTAAAAAAGCTCAAGCTTGATGGTTTACTGATTATAGGAGGGAATGATTCGAATACGGATACAGCAATGCTCGCCGAGTATTTCCTCAAGAACAACTGCCATATCCCCATTATCGGGGTGCCAAAAACTATTGATGGAGATCTAAAAAACTTCTGGATTGAGACTCCTTTAGGATTTCATACTTCCTGTCGTATTTATTCAGAAATGATCGGAAATTTAGAGAAGGACACTCTATCTATAAAAAAGTACCATCATTTTGTCCGTCTTATGGGACAAAAAGCTTCCTATACAACTTTAGAATGTGGTCTACAGACCTTACCGAATATTACCCTCATTAGCGAACATCTCGCTATGAGAAAGATTTCCCTACAAAAGCTTAGTGAACATCTCGCTATGGGCTTAGTAAATCGTTACAGATCTGGGAAAAATTACAGCACGATACTCATTCCTGAAGGGTTGCTTGAACACATATTCAATACAAAGAAACTCATCAATGAACTCAATGTGTTACTTTTAGACAACACCCTAAACTTTGATAATGTGTATAAGCAACTTTCTCCAGAGTCTTTAAAGACATTTTCTGCTCTACCTACAGAAATTGCTCAGCAGCTACTGATCGCTAGGGATTCTTATGGGAATGTACGGGTCTCTAAAATTGCTACAGAGGAACTCTTAGCTGCTCTAATAAAAAAAGAAATCCAAAAAATAGAACCCAATATGGAATTCCAACCTGTGAATCACTTTTTTGGCTATGAATCGCGTGCGGGATTCCCTTCAAATTTCGATGCTAATTACGGACTAGCCTTAGGCATTGTTTCTGCTCTTTTCCTTGTCAGACAACGGACAGGGTATATGGTGACTATCAATAACCTAGCTCTCCCTTATAACGAATGGAGTGGCGGGGCTACTCCTTTATATAAAATGATGCAACTAGAACAACGCTTAGGTGAAGAAATACCTGTAATTAAAACAGATTCTGTAAATCCAAATGCTCCAGAAGTTCAATACCTTTTAAATCAAAGTGATACGTGCTTGATGGAAGATTTGTATTCTTTTCCTGGGCCATTACAATATTTTGGTGAAGAGCGCCTCATAGATCAACGGCCACTAACATTGTCATGGGGAAACAAAAAGTAGAGAAAAATAAGCACCTTTGCCAAGGCAACTATCTGGCTACTTCAGAAACTACTCTCTAAAAAGATGCTTATAGAAGAAAATTAGCGGTAGTCGGACTTGAACCAACGACTCGCAGATTATGATTCTGCTGCTCTAACCATCTGAGCTATACCGCCACACTAGATGGTAAAATTAATAGCGGGAGAAGGATTCGAACCTCCGACCTTTGGGTTATGAGCCCAACGAGATGACCACTACTCTATCCCGCGATAGATAAAAGACTTTAGCAAAGCTCTATATTTTTACACAAGGGATATATCTTTTAAAAGATTCCCAGGTGCGATCAAAAGCGACTTTCTCTTCATGTAAAAACATTGCACCTTTCTGAATATAAGCTGCTCTTTCCTCGGGATGATCTAATAAAAATGTGATCACTTTGACTATATTGGTCTTGTCTAAACAACAACCTGCACCCATGGACAACAGACGCTCTGCTAAATCTGACTGGGATTGGATATGCGGGCCAAAAATTAACGGCACACCACATTGCAACGGCTCTAATAAATTATGTCCGCCTATCCTATCATCAAATGTACCACCTACAAAAGCAAGATCAGCGGCAGAATACAATTGTTTTAACCAACCAATAGCATCTACAATAATGGCGTCATGCTGAGCAAATGTCGCTTCTTTACTCCACAAACCATAAGAAATATTTTCTTTACTCAAGAGAGCTTCTAATTCTTTGGATCTCTCAATATGTCGAGGTACCCAAAGAACTTTTAAATTCCTACGTAATTCCCGAACTACAGGAAGCCAAACCTCAACATCTTTAGGATGTACAGAACCTAAGACAAGCAACTCCGTATCTTGAGCTAATTGTAATTTTTCTCTCCAATAATCCCGCTGGTTATTTTCAGATAGTGTTTCTGTATACGTCTTGATATTTCCCGTAACTTGTATTTTCTCTTTATCAACACCCAGCTGCAAAAAACGTGCTTTATGCTGCTCATCTTGTAGTAAAAAGCCGTCTACAGGGGAAAAATAGTTCCTACCGAAACGTTTTAAAATGGTGAAGCGTTTACAAGAATTAGCGGAAAGCTTCCCATTAATAATCACGGCAGTAGCGCCTAGCCTTTTGGCCTCTTCAATAAAATTCAGCCAACAGTCTCCCTCAGAAAAAACTAATAAAGATGGGGATATCGCACGAACAACCGGTTTAATAATTATACTTAAATCTAAAGGTAAAATAAAAGTTGTCACTCCGAGAGGTCCAAACAACCTGTGAGCATTCTCATGTCCGGATTCGGTACAAGAAGTCACAACACAACGCCATTCCGGATATTCTTTCATGAACCGTTTTAATAAGGGAAGAAGAAGAGCTGTCTCACCTACAGAAGCTCCATGAAACCAAGCTACGGGCCCCGTTCCTGGAACTTCTGGTTTCTTAAAACCAAAACGAATACCTAATGACTTGGTATACTTCCCATGCACGAATCTCTTATACAGAATCCTAGGAAGCCCCACCATAAATGCGAAGATTAAAAAACAATCGTAGAGGAAAGTATGTAGCTTAGTACGTCGACCTTTGATCATAGAACGAAATTCACCAATCTATTAGGAACAAAAACTTCTTTTTTAATTTCTTTATCTTCTAGATATTTAGCGACGGACTCTCTTGCTGCGGACAAGATGTCTTCTTGTGAAGTGTTCTTATCAATATCTAAACGTGCTCTTAACTTTCCATTTACCTGTATTACAAAGGTTACGGAAGCGTCTTCTAAATATTTAGGGTCTACCTCTGGCCACTCTGCCTTGTCTATACCAGGAGCATAGCCTAAAATTGTCCACAACTCCTCACTGATATGCGGAGCTATAGGAGCTAAGGCTCGCACGACCATAGCTAAAGCAGATTTAGGATAAGTATCAAGCTTTGTAAATTCATTTATGAATTCCATAAACGAAGATGGTATGGTATTTAAAGACATTTTTTCTATATCTTCCCCAACCCTATGTACTAGTTTGTGCGCAAGAGCCATTCCCTTAGGATCATCAACATCTTGCACAGCAGAGGAAGTAACTAACTCATAAAAACGATTTAAAAAGCGTCTACAGCCGGAAACACCGTGATTACACCAAAGCTTATTTTTATCTAACGGTCCTGAAAACATAGCATACATACGCAACGCATCAGCGCCGAACTCATCTATTAGGGTTTGAGGATCCACCCCATTTAACTTAGACTTCGACATCTTCTCCTGACGGACTTCTAATTCTTCTCCAGAAGCAGTAGTCCATTTGCCGTTATCCTCTCGAACGTCTTCAGGATGAACATACCCCTTACCAGGAATTCGGTATGATGTAGCAAGAACTAAACCTTGATTGATTAACTTTTTAAAGGGTTCTGGAGTCGAGACCAATCCGGCTTCATAAAACACCCGATGCCAAAAGCGAGAATACAGTAAGTGCAAAACTGCGTGTTCTGCCCCTCCAATATACAGATCTACAGGCATCCAGTAGCGTTCATTTTCATTAGACCAAGGTGCTTGAGAATTATGCGCATCACAAAAACGTAGGTAATACCAGCAAGATCCTGCCCATTGAGGCATCGTATGTGTTTCACGTCTTCCCTTACGGTTAGTTTTTACATCATGAATTTCTACCCACTCTTTGACATTTGCCAATGGCCCTTGACCAAAACCCTTGGGGCGGTAGTCTTGAATTTCAGGAGGAAGTAAAGGAAGTTCATCATCTTCTAAAGGACGGCATGTCCCATCTTCAAAATGAATAATAGGAATTGGCTCTCCCCAATACCTTTGGCGAGAAAATAGCCAATCACGCAGCTTATAAACAACTTTACCTTCTCCCAAATTCTTCTTCTGCAAATAAGCAATCACATAATCGCTAGCTTCTTTGCCTCTCAGGCCATTGAGAAGAAAATCCCCATGATTACTATGGATACACTGTCCGTTGTCATCAAGCACCTCAGAAATAGGTAGAGCAAATGCGTTGGCAAACTCGCGATCTCTTTCATCATGAGCAGGGACGCCCATAACCACTCCGGAACCATATCCCATGATCACGTAATCTGAAACCCAGATAGGTAAAGGAGCACCTGTGATCGGATGCTTAGCATAGGCTCCTATAAACACTCCGCTTTTTACTTTAGTTTCACTGATACGTTCACGTTCGCTTTTACTTTGCACACAGCGAATATAGTTTTCTACAGCACTACGCTGTTCCTCAGAAACTAGGTGATTTATCTCAGGATGTTCTGGAGCCATAACGAGAAACGATACGCCACATAAAGTATCAGGACGTGTAGTAAATACTGACAAAAAGTTTCCGTTATCTACTTCAAAGCGTACGAGAGCACCTTCCGACTTCCCTATCCAATTTCTCTGGAGCTGTTTAACATTTTCTGGCCAATCTAAATCCTCTAAACCCTGCAATAGCTGATCTGAATACGCTGTAATGCGTAAAATCCATTGGCGCAACATTCTACGCTCTACAGGATACCCTCCCTCTACGGATAAACCATTCTCTACCTCTTCATTAGCTAAAACAGTCCCCAACTCTTCACAATAGTTGACTGCCATATCTGCCATATAGGCAAGCCCCTTTTCATATAGAAAAAGGAAGAGCTTTTGAGTCCAACGGTAGTAATCAGGGTCACTAGTAGCAAACTCTCTCCCCTCGTCATAGGAAAACCCCATAGCAGAAAGTTGCTTTCTAAAATTCTCTATATTTTTTTTTGTAGTTTCCCTAGGATGTGTTCCTGTTCTCACAGCATATTGTTCTGCAGGCAGGCCAAAGCTATCCCACCCCATAGGATGTAAAACTGAAAATCCTTTAGCTCTCTTGTATCGTGCGACAATATCTGTCGCGGTATACCCTATAAGATGTCCGACATGCAAGCCTGCTCCAGAAGGATAGGGGAACATATCCAATACATAATATTTAGGCTTATCCGCAGTTTCGTCTGCCTTAAAGCTCTTGTGTTCCTTCCAAAATTGCTGCCACTTCTTTTCTACTAAACTAGGATCGTACCGCATAATATCCTGACAAAGAGATCTTTTTAAAATAAAATAGAGGCTAGTGTATCCTTCACTCGATGAAAAGACAAGAATCTTCTAATCAAAACCTGAAAAGCATGAAATTTTTTCTATAAAAAACTCGCTTCTGTTATACCCTTGTCCCGCTTTTCCCCAATACATTGACAAAAAAAATATAAAACCCTATTTTAGTTATCTTTTAATTAGGTTGCTTTTCATGTTAGTTAAAATGAGCAAACTATTCGCATTTATTTTTTTGTTTTTCATAGTAGCTAATGCATCTCAAGCTGAATCAATTAAAATCCCTGGGTTCCCAGAAATCCCTGAGAGCTTGATTGTAATTAACAGAACGCAGACTCCAAAAAACGAAATCTGCCGGGCTGTAAATATACAAAGTGGTAAGCATAACCTTGTAGGCACACTCCACTTACCAACGACTCCTATGCCTGAAGGTGGTTATCCTACTGTTATTTTATTTCACGGATTCCGTGGAAGTACAGTCGGTGGCTTGACAGGATCTTATAGAAAGCTTGCACGCGCTCTAGTTGAGTCGGGTATAGCTTGTGTACGCTTTGACATGGCTGGGTGCGGAAATAGCGAGGGTATTGCTCATGAAGTGCCTATTCAAACCTATCTCAGAAACGGTGAGGATATTCTTAGTACTGTAATCCAGTACCCTGAAGTTCATCCTTTTAGGCTGGGTATTGCCTCTTTCTCTCTAGGGTGCCACACTGCTTTACATCTGGCACAATTTTACTGTCCTTCCCAATTTCAGATTCGTGCAATCAGCCTCTGGGCTCCAGTTGCTGATGGAGCAATTTTATTTAAAGAAATGTATGAGTCGGTGAACGACAATACGAGTATTGTGGATAACCTGGGAAAGGATTTCGGATTTGGCACGGCTCCTTTAGTCATTTGCGAAGAAGACGTGAGCGCTTTTCTCTCTCTTCAAGATCATATTGTTTTGAACTCTCTTCCTACAAGAATCCCTATTTTACATCTACAGGGTAGAGAAGATAACTTAGTATCTTTAACTCAAAGAGACTTATTTAAAAATACAGCTCCAGGGAATACAGAGTTTAAAATCTATGAAAATACGGATCACAATTTAGGTACGTCTCCCCATATGCAGGAGATCATTCGAGATATAGTCAAATACTTCCATAGCCATCTATAGAGACTGTTTTAACTTTGGCTGATATCTCTAAAAATACTTCTCAGAAAGAAAGGACTTTGTGAGCTTTTCTAAAAATATTCCCTGCTTGATTCATCAGATCCTTTTCCCTATACTAGGATTTATTCGTGTCTTCTACTCATAGAGATCGATATGACAGATGTATTAGTCATAGGCGCCAACCCCACAGGTCTCATTTTAGCAAACATGCTCATTCAGCACGGCATTCTTGCAAAAGTGATCGACCATCGGGATTCTGCAGATGAACCCGATTTTATAGATCTTAGGGATCTTCCTGTTGTTTTATCATGCTCTTCTTTAGAACTTCTAGATAATGCAGGTTTAATCGATGACTTCGTAGAAAAAGGGCATAAACTCTTCGGAGCCCGCTATCATTGGAAAAAGCGCACTGTATTGTTCAAGTTTAATCAAGCATCAGAATCGCGTTTTCCGTTTGCTTTATCCACTTCTTATCAAGAGTTTACCAAACACTTGATTCGTAAGTTCGAGGAAAATGGTGGAGCGATCCATTGGGGAACACGTCCTGTGACTTTGGTAGACAATAGCATTTTTATTGAGAGTACGAAAACATCACAAAATTTCGAAAATCGGGAAATTTACAACCCGAAATGGGTTATTGCCAGCGAAGCTGACAGTGATCCTGACATTCGCGATCTATTTAAAAATCAATTAAAACCTCGGAAGCAAGTAAAAGAAGTCCTTTTTGTTGATTGTGATGAAGGGGAACCTTTTGAAGAAAGCCATATTCACCTGGTTCCTAGCTCAAAAAGTTTCTTAAATTTTGTTTTTTATAATCACAAGAAAGGCACTAAGCAGTTGTGTCTTAGCAATACTTCTTACCCCCTATCAGTAAAGCAAAAGCAGAAATTACTCTATAATTACAATCTTGCTGTTACTGATGAACATCACCATATCAAATCTGTTCTTCATCAGTATCCTGCAGACCATAACAACTTTCTATTTGTGGGTAATTTAGCTAATAATCTGAATTTTTCTTATCTTACAGGAATAAATTCCAATATCCATACAGCTTTTAACTTAACATGGAAGCTTATCCCTGTGGTAAAAAAGGCTGCCTCAAAATACCTCATCACAGCTAAAGAACATGAGATTGGGAACATTCTTCCGCATCTTAGCGAAAAGAGGCAAGGACGAGCTAAAAATCTATTATTCTCCAATCTTTATGCACCCGCTCTGATGTATTATTTTTTAAAGGGTTGCCGTCAATTGGATGTTTCTGGAGGAGAGTATTACTATCCCCCCCATAAGGCATTGAAATATCAAAATAGCGATATTATTAAGATGTCTTCACAAGATAAAGAAATTCTTGGTCCAGGTCCTGGCATGCGAGCCATTAATGCTCAACTGGATAATGGCAGCTATCTACTAGACAGTTTAAAAAGTACCAAACACTTACTCATCTTCTTTAAAGAACGTACGGATCTAGAGCAAGCTCTTAAAGAAGAGTATGGTGAATGGTTAGAGGTCATTGTGACTAAAGATCAAAAGATTGCTAATCTTTATCATGCAAATCCGGATTCATTATTTATTATCCGTCCCGATTGTTACATCGGCTATAGAACTCATAAATTCAAGTTACATGAACTTATCTCCTATCTATTGCGGATATTCGCAACAGAAAAAATAGATTAAGCGCGCACTCTAGCTACAACGTTTTTCTACTTTTCTAAATACCTCTTCCAGATTGACTACTCTGTACTATGGCGATTCTTGTTCCTTAACCCGAGAAGGTCTAGGAATGGCTGGGGTACAACGCATTACTTAGCGTAACTTTTTCTTGAGTTAATGCTCGTTTTCTTTCCTGTAACTCTTGAAGAGCTTGAGATAAAACTTCTAGTTCTCTTTCCCATGCCGCACGGCCCTGGGCAAACATCTTATCTTTTTCGCCAACTATACTCGAGGCCATCATGTATTGTTTCTCGATTTCTTTAGCATTTTGTATCTTTTGTGTGGCCATCAGTGCTTTGACTTTGAAATCTTTCACCAAACGCGTCAAAATATACTTCGGCTGTTGCAAGAATGTCTCGTACACATTACGAAATAGATCCTGATTCTGACCGTCTGCACTCTCATTAGCACGGATACGTTCTAGTAAACTAGCAACTAATCGTGTATTTCTTCTCTTTTGTACATTCTTCATTATCCAACTATCAATACGTTGCGATGCTAAAGAACACAAGTGGTGTCTACCCAGGGTTGCGTTTACCGTCACAACCTCTTGGAGCGATTTCCCTTCTCTGATAATTTGTGTACTTCTAACGAAGTTTTCGTCTCCTAGCAACGTCCCATAAGCTAGCGGGGATAAGTTTCTTTCTACTCTTAAGTAAGAAGCAAGTAGTCTTTTTGCTTTGCGATACTCTTCTATGGAAACTTCTTCTCCGTTAGAAATTTTTTGCTTTAAGAGCTGAAGCTCTTGTAGAGCATCTTGAGCTAGCGACCATCCCTTACCAGGAATAGGAGAAGAAAACTCCAAGAATGGAGAGATGTGACTCATACCTAAGTACTCCAATGCTTTCTTACGCACTTGGAGCTCTTGCTCACCTACAACCGTTCTTTGAGATAGATCGTCTAAAGTTCTTGCCCTAGAGACTTCGAAACGTGCTAGCTGATCCCTACGGTATTGATCAAGTCTGACGTCATTTTTCCCTAAGCAGGAAGAGAGTTCCAATGCATTTTGAATCTCGTGCAGGTACCCAGCTTCAGCAGATTCTTTAACTAGATTATCGAATAAACGTTTAGCTTCGTTGACAATATCATCAGAAGCATCTGGGTCAGCAATTCTAAACATCAGTTGAGTAAGAGTGTCTACCCTACTCTTTACCTCATTAGTATCGACTTGCTGATCTGGTATTTGAGACACTATTTGAGATAGGACATCCGCCACAGCTTGACTCTCAACAAGCGTCTGTTCTAACTCAGGAAACTGTGCTTTAGTATTTTCAAGACGCTGTTGTAGCTGATTTTTATAAGACATCTGCTGACGATAACTTAGCATCTCATTATCATAACGCATGCGATAGTTGACTATCTTGTTTTCCTCTTCTTCTAGTCGACCGATCTCTACAGTAATCTCATCTAAACGTCGTTGACCACTAGCTAAGACCATTTCTCTAGCAGCATCTGTGGGTTGCGGAACAATGTGATCTATGTGATCCGCGGCTTCCCCTTGATCAGGAACTAATGACTCTTGGACTCTAGCGGTTTCCTCAGCTGCTTTTTTACGATCTATAACACTTTGAAGATCTGTAGTGCCGAAGCGTCTCTGAATCCTTTTATCTAAAGATTTTGAAAAACTTTTAAGATCTTGGATAGATTTTTTGAAATCGTCCTTCTTATTAGAAGGATCTCTATCTAAATCACGAATTACTCCCCTAGCCCAGCTATACTCAAAACCTTCTAGTTGTAAAATATCTTGAACTCGAGAAAGACGCTCCACATCGGGATTATTAAATTCTGAAGGGAGAATCTTTGTTGCAGGTAGTAAATCTTTAGCTAATGATGCTACACGGACATCAAAAGTTTTCTTCTCGATGATGTGGTCAAAAACCATAGGAACGATTTGTAAGACCAGTGCCGCAGCACTAAGACCTATCGGCAACCATACCATTTGCAGAGACAATAGAGATAAGCTGGCGATCAGCATACCCAGACCCAAGACAAACGTCACCAAAGACTGTGTTTTGTTCCACTTACTGGCTATTTTTTGTACCTGACTCAAGAAATTGCTTAAGTCTTTATTGCGTGTTTCCCAGAAGCTCTTGTTTACACTCTGAGCATCACTAACCGTTTGCGCTGTACTCTCGGCGATCTCTCCAAGTTCTGCAACCGCGGTAGGGACATTCTGTTCACCATAGGATGACAATACTGTTTCTAAATCTGCTAACTTATCAGATCTAGGATCACGTATAACTGAAAATAGCTGATTAGATGCGCGTATTACCTCTTCAACAGCAATATTATCGGGAGAACTTAAAGATTGCTCTAAATGAGTCATCTCCTCGAGGATCGCTTGTATATGATCAATACCTGAATCAAGTAAAACATCGATATTTTCCTGAGTTCCCGGTTGATTCGCTTTAATAGCGGCTACGAGCTCTCCTTCCTTCTTCTTGGATGCTTCCTTTAATGAAGACTCTCTACTGGTCAGTGCCTGCCATAACAAGGATTTTGTAGTTGTCCCTTCAACTTGAATTCTTTGCCCAATACTCTGAACGTCAGGAATAATAGCGTCCAACTCTCCCATAAGAGCTTTAAACTCTTCGGCCCATGCAGCTATATCTTCTTTAGTAGGAAGAGCAGCAGCCCCTCCAAGAGCATCATAGGTCGTATCCAAGAAAGTACGACATCTGTCTATAAACTCTGTGACAGCCTCAGCTTGATGATGCGATGTCCTTAACTTATCAATTTCACACTCTATAGTAGAATAGTTCTCTGAGAAATCACTCATCAAGACTAGAGACATCTTTTGAGATTTAAAGGTGTTATACTTCTCGCTCCACTCTTCAACCTTCTGACGGGCTTTTCCTAAGTCTTGAATAATTGCCTGCTTTTCTTGGAGAATCTCTTCCACAGGTTTCGTAGATACAGCCCCCCAACTATCCTTATTCACTAAGTTTAACAGTTGGTTGATAGAACTCAGAATTCTCACACGCTGATTATCAGGATGTTTTTTGACAGCCTTCTCTATGTCCATACGGACAAACTTTCCAAGCTGTATACACCTATGGATTTTATCAAATAAAGAACTCAGGTTGCCAAGATTCGCAAGATACCCGATCAACTCTGTCTGCACTTTATTAGATAAATCTGCAGCATTTGCATGCCTATCCCCTAGGAATTTACGTAGGCTCTTCACCTCTGTCTGTATCGATGATTGCAGAGTTGTTTTTATCGTATTTGCCTCTTCAATATTCCCGGATGAGTGTTCTGTAATGATATTCTCAAGCTGATCTAAAATATTTCTAACCATCAACTGACGCGCAGAGTCGATACTCTCATGAGTATTTAGCTTATGAGCGCCGGTTTTAATTTTTTGATGTAGATCAGCTAACGTAGGATTTTCGGATAAAGCATATACATCCATTTTCCAAGATTCAAACTGTTCTAACCAATCTGCAAGTTGGACCTTAGTTATATGCGTTTGCAGCTTTGTGAATATATCTAAGGTCATATCCACAGTTTGTTGTTCTTGAGATAAATATAAACGTGTAGCCGGTGTGATATCTAATAACCAGGACGACAGCGTCTTGCTATATAAGTATGTGCGCTCATACTGGTCTATAGTCTGACGAATCTCCAGACCTACTTTATTTCCAAATCCGCAGATACTCATCAAAGATTTTGCAAGGTCTACGAAATCTGCTCCTGGGAGGAGTGCCGGCAAATTTACCCCAGTTTCTTGAAGAGCAGAGTTAGAAAGTGTGCGTAAAGCAGAGTATGCGGAATTATTTTTTAATAACTCGACCTTAGCATTCAACACATCAGAAAGGCGTTTTTGCCAGGCTGCATCATCAACCCTATCAATACCTAAAAGTGCGTTACATTGATAACGTGAGTTAATTTCCCCAGATATCCCAAGAGTCTTATCAAGATTGGCTCCTCCATCATAGGTATTTTGGCTCATGTCTGGACGTAGCTTAGCAAGGAGCTTCTCTTTTAAAGATCCCCCCTTAGGCATCTCAATATGATACTTAGATAACGTCGAGCTCCTTAAATCCTGATGCTTACTGAGCAGATGTCGGTGATACACCTGTAAAGAACGATATTTTGATCTGATCTCTTGACAACGTGCGCGTAATTTCGTGCTGACAAGCCCACTAAATAAAGACACACCTAGTGTAATAACGACAGGGATCCATAAACTGATATTGAAAATCATCATTACAGGAATAACAAAAAGAATTGCTAGTCCTACTAGTGTCAAAATAATCAGGGCAATCTTGTACAAACGCATCTTTTTCAGATCCGTTTGTTCCATAGAGGAGAGCTCTCCCTCTACAGCTTCTAAAAGAGCTTGCTGAGTTGTTAATCCCGCGCGCAGGCCTTGTGCCTCCGGGCTCAATGGAGATGGTGAGGAAACAGAATCCAGCTGTTCTCTCAGAGAATTTTGATTAGTGTCTCCATTAACTAGAAAAATAGACACAGACAACCTCAAAAATATACTAATTTTAAGAAAAAATTAAACTTTCAGATAAGCATTATAACTCTAAAAGAATTTATATTAAATCATATATGTAAGGATTGTTCTTATAATTTTTAATTAATAAAAATAATTAAGAACTTAACAAATGGGATAATGTAACTTTAGTAAAGAATTTTTAACAGCTCATCCTCACTAAGAATGGGAATTTCCAGTTCTTGGGCCTTTTGTAACTTGGACCCAGGATCCTTGCCCACAACAAGATAGTCGGTGTTTTTAGACACGGAAGAACCTACCTTACCTCCACAATTGCGAATGTAAGTTTCTGCTTCGGATCTCGTCAATTTTTCAAGACTGCCCGTAATTACGAAGGTTTTCCCTAAACACGAAGAACTTTCCCTGCGGTAAGGTAAAACATGCACCCCTAGAGAAAGCATTATTTGAATCTCTTCGCGATGTTCTGGTTGATTAAAATAAGCAACTATAGATTCTGCAACTTTATCTCCAATTCCCTCTACAGATTTTAGATCATCCAAAGAGGCAGACATCACAGACTCTAAAGAAAGAAAATGTTGTGCAAGAGCGTTGGCTCCGCCTATACCCACATAAGGAATACCCAAAGCAGTAAGAAAACGATCTAAAGGCACACTTTTAGCTTTCTCTATACTTTTAAGGACGTTTCTTATGGATTTATCTTTAAATCCTGGAACATGGCGGAGATCTTCTTCAGTGATTTGAAAAATATCACAGCGTCGATGAATACACCCTAAATCAAATAGCTTCGTAACAACCTTTTCACCAAGATGATCAATATCTAAAGCGTCTCTTCCACAAAAAAAGCGGATTTTTTCAATAACTCCTGCAGAACACAGGGGGTTCGTACAACGAACAGAAACTTTATCGGATTCGCGAGTTACCTTCCCATGACACACAGGACAGTATTCGGGCATAACCCAAGGCTGTGAGCCTTCCGGACGCTTTTCCAGGCAAACACCAACAACTTGAGGAATAATTTCTCCGCCCTTCTCTACATATACGGTGTCACCTATACGGATGTCTTTTCTCTCAATTTCATCTTCATTGTATAGAGAAGCCCTAGAAACTCTAGATCCTGACAAAACTACAGGTCGCAGCTTAGCCACTGGGGTCAATACTCCCGTTCTGCCTACTTGAACTAAGATATCTTCTAAAATAGTTTCAGCGCGTTCTGGCGCATACTTGTATGCGAGTGCCCAGCGATAATGCTTCGCCGTCATTCCCAAGACTTTTTGATCTTCTATATCATCTACTTTGATCACCACACCATCGATTTCCATGGGAAGTTGATCTCGCAAAGCTTCTATCTCATGGAGAGAGGCGACGACTTCATCGATAGTTTGGCATTGACGTGGCTGACCCAATACGGGGAATCCCCACTCTCTACACAACAGGAGATTCTCATAATGTGATCGCTTATTCTCTTCTGCCAACGATCCATAAATAGAAATTTCTAAGTTTCTTTGTGCTGCTTCCTTAGCAGACAACAATTTCAAAGTGCCACCAGCAGCATTTCTTGGATTAGCAAATTCAGGTTTCTCCGCTTGCCTTTGTGCCGCATTAATCTGACGAAAAGTTGCTCGTGAAAAAAATACTTCACCTCGAACTTCTAGAAATTCTGGAGCCTCTTTTGATAAACGTAGGGGAAGCGTGCGTATCGTACGGATATTTGCTGTGATATCCTCTCCCTTACGTCCATTCCCACGGCTTAAAGCTTGTAAAAGGACTCTCTGCTCATAACGAAGAGCTACGGCAATACCATCTATTTTTATTTCTAGAGTGTATTTCGGGGTATACCCCAACGCTTTCTCCATACGGGAAAAGAACTCATAAAGCTCTTCTAAAGTATAGGCATTAGCAATAGAAAGCATGGGGTGGGCATGAGCTACAATAGGAAAGCTTCCTGAAGCTCGATCCCCAAGACGCATCGATGGAGACCATAATACCTTCCATTCAGGATGCTGCGCTTCTATAGAAAGAAGCTGCCGCATTTTCATATCATAGTCATAATCTGAGATTGTGGGATTATGAAGAACATAATAGCGATAATCATCTTCTTCGATATCTTTACACAGAGAGAGATATTGTTCTCTGGAATATGTACTTTGCATGCAGTATTTACTTAACTCCTTTTGCGCAGCGGAAGCCATAGGTACTATTTACCGCACCAGGATTATTACGATGACGATGAGCACAACGGAGATCATCTTTTAAGCTTTTCCAGCATCCCCCACGCAAGACGCGGTACACTCCTTGAGCAGGGCCTTGAGGCGCGTGTGATTCTTGAGCAGAAAGTTCATAGAAATCATAGCTATACCAATCTTCACACCACTCGTAGACGTTTCCTGCCATATCATATAATCCATAGGCATTGGCAGGATAACTCATGACTGCTGTTGTATCAGAACTAAAGAAATTCGCCAGGCTCTTATCTATTTCTTCACCACAAGGATAACGCTGTTGAGCAACACCTCCATACGCGGCTACTTCCCATTCAGCTTCTGTAGGGAGACGCTTCCCTACCCAAGCAGCATAGCCAGAAGCACCGTACCAAGTAACACCAACAACAGGATGTTTAGCATAACCTGGCTCGATAACCAGCTTGCCTGAACGCCGTTGTATTCGTGAATCTTTAAGACGGATAAGCTCATTATAATATTTATCCTGTTCACTTCCCGAACATTCTAAATAACGCACAAATTGTTCATTAGTCACAGGATGGATATCTAAGAAAAAGCTCTGCAGGAAAATCTCATGTACAGGATGTTCGTCTCGTTGTCCTTCACGACTCCCCCGGATAAAAGTTCCTCCCTCGATAAATACCATTTCTGTGAACAAGGGTTGAGGTTTCACCTCTTCTTTTTCTTCTTCTACATAACGGCTAACCACAGGCTCGCGTATTAATAAGGACTGCAATGCATTAGCATAGCTTTCGTCTTCCCTAACTACCTCTTCCTTAGAATCTACAGAAGTATCCATAGCTTCGTCTATAGATTTTGCTTCTACAAGAACAAAGGCTGAATGATCAGAAGATTCTTGATGTATTCTGCTCTCACCTTCCCGGTAAATATTCGCAACGCTAGGGACCTGCGGTTCGTCACTGATTTCCCTCAATTGTTCTTCCTTACACTGCATTTTCGCAGTAAGGAGCTGTTCTCCCAGTGTTTTTTTTACAATTAAGGGAGTCAGTTTCCTGGGTCTTTTATCTATAGAATAACTCAAACAGGATTTAATTAATTGATCCCATGAATAAATGTAATCAGGGAAAGCTTCCGATGGCAAAGGAAAGACTCCCTGAGGGAACTTTCTAAATAATAAAAAGTAAACAATCACTCCAAAAGCATAAACATCTTCAGAAATTGTTCCTGACATAGGTTCTGGAGCTTGAAATACAAGTAATTCCTTTAACTTATCTAAAGATGATCTCTCTGGAAACTTTGTTAAAAGATGCTGAGTATAGTGATCCTTGAGCAAAAAAGAAAATCCTAACTCAGGTAAAAACACCGTAGGAGACTCTCCTGAAAGATCCACATGTACAGAGTCTAAACTCAGGCCACCATGAACTAACCCTCTAGAGTGTGCATAATCTAAAACCTCTGCCAACTGTACAACAATCTCTTGAATTTCTAACTCTGATAATCCCTGAGGGAAACTAGAAAGATATTGACTTAAGGAAAGCGTGGGAACTTCTTTTTCTTCAGTGACTAAAAAATACTGATTATCTGCTTGTGAAACATTTTCTATAGAGAGAATGCCAGGATGTTTTATTGTTGCTAATTTTATAATAGTTTCATGAAAAGCATTCATAAATGCTTCTGATGAGGAAAATTCCGAATGCAGTAGTTTTAAAATATACCGTTTTTTTATAAAACGGTGCTCAGCAAGGATATCTTGGCACCATAAGTCCTTTCGCAAATAACAGAGAATCTTATAGTCACCTAAAAACTCAATTCCAATATTCTGCTCGCTTTCCATGGAGCAAACTCCTTGCCTTTTTGAGATTTTCTATCTTCTGCTTATATTGAGCTAACTATAGTAAGGGAAAGGGATGATTGCAATATACAAGAATAACAAAGAAGGACTTTGGAAAGATTCTCCTAAAGTCCTTCTTTGTTCTTAAGAATAAACAACACGCGAAAAGATTGTGTGCTCATCACTCTCTCTTAACCACAGTTAGTTACAATCTATTGTTATTTCTATAGTCACTTAACTACAAACTTCGGCAGCTCGCATATCGGTCACTACGCGGTCGGCCCTATCTCCTTCTTCTATACCTGCAACTCTTACCAAAGGTTCTTTAGTAATTTTCCCCACGCCACATAAACGAAGAATCATGACTACAACCCAAGACAATAAAAGGATCCCCGAAACAATGGCACATCCGCCTGCCAATGCAGAAGTCGGACAACATAAATTTAAAGCTGTCACTCCAAGAACTAAAATTGCAATAGAAAATATAGCGCCAACAATAGCAATAACCACCCTACTGATATCTACACATCTACGCTCTGCTCTAAATGCAGGGATTTTGTCTACGGATAGATCACAACTCCCTAAACCGCCAAAAACATCTTTCACATTTTCAATAAAAGGCATCAAAACCTCTCTATTTTCATAAATACCCAGAGACAGCACATAGATTATATAACAAGATTCAAACATTCAATCAGAGATTCCTCTCTGATTATAAAAATAACGAGAAAGAAACCGCTCTAGAGCAAATCTTACCTGCTACAAAACTTTGATCATCCTCTTCAAAAAACACATCTATTTTCTTGAAGCACTAGAGAGATATTTTTTAAATTATGAAAAAAGAAAAAGTCTTTTCTATAAAGCTAGAAAGATCCCAAGAACCCCTACTTTTCTTTAAAAATAGATCCATATTTATTTAAAACTGTCGGGATACAAGTGGCTTCTCCAACCACTCTATGTTTCGATATAAACATAGACAAAGAGAAGATGAATCACATGAAAACTGTAGTACAATTCTCAAAAATGCATCTGTAAATAGAGTCTACGGGCAAGGATTCATGCTACAATGGGGAAAATGCCGATTTATCAAATCCAAGTACTCTCCAAAATCGTCATACATCCTGCCCTTACTAGGGAGAGAGATGCTCTAAGAAAAGTCGACTCTCCCTAATCTAAGATAAGCCCTTTATAGAGTAATTTCCAAAGGGTGACATCCTATCTTATCCTTTAATAAACATACGTTTTAATGCAATAGCAGACCAAGCAAGTCCAACCAAAGATGTAGCAATTGTAACAACACCACAGTATGCAGCTGTTCCACCAACAGAGCAGCTCATGCAACCTACAATAAGAGATGCTACTGCTACGATGGCTACTAGTGCTGCAATAGCAACTCGGGTTACATGGGAGCATAAATTCTCGTTTTTATTAAAAGCAGGAATAGCGTCTTTTGATAAATCAATTTTTCCTAAACCATTAGCAGCTACGCTGAAGTTCGATACGAAACCCATAACCATCTCCTATCTTAAATTTCAAAAGAACAATATAAAATGTTAAGTTTTAAGTATATAAAAACAGAAGCCAACCAGAGCTGCCTACATAGGGATAACCAAAGCATGAAGGCATTTTGGGAACCATCACAAAGAAGAAGTTATTGGTGAACTGGAGAGACACATACCCTTAGGCATATCTATGCGCTTCCTATATTTATTGAAAATCAGCTCGTGAAGACATTCACGCATAAAAAAAACCGTTCTATCGTCTTAAAACTATAGAACGGTTTTCAACAAACTTGAGTTACTGATCTCAATAAATCTGACACTCTGCTTGAGAAACTGAATTAGAGGGTTTATGCATTTTGGGCAAGCTGTGCTGATCTATTACGATAACTAGATATCGCACCGTACCCCCAATAGCTAGCTAACATCAGCAAGACTAGTCCTAGGGCTATAGAAGCACCACCAGCTAAAGAAATAACGGTAAGCGCTGCTGCTGTGCAAGTCCCAATACCACAGATTAAAGCACCTAAACCAAGAAGCATGGCGACTAAGGTCATCACCAGGCGAGTCACATTAACAGACAATTTATTCTGCACGAGATGAGCAGAAGTAAAACCACTAAAACCTAAACCATCACGTATGTCCGAAACGAGTTGTTGACACGACATAATACACCTAAAACATTGATTTATAATTTTTCTATTGAAACATCTTCAGGAAAAAACATAAACACAGGATAATAAAAAATTTATTATCCACTCGTCTTAAGTACACCTCCATTTCAAGAAGGATGAGCTGTATTTCCTAGGCGAGTCTTAGGGTGTCCTATGCGTGTTTTAGGCTGTATGCATCCTTCACTTACTAAGTCATACCAGCGCATAGTAATACTTCTCCATTCTCTTTCTCGAGTGAGTTCACCCTGTCGTAAAAGAGTGGATGTAATCGCGAAAGTTAGCAAAGCTGCGCCTAGAGCACATCCTGTGGGCACTATCCAAACACTCAAACTAACAGCTAAGAAACCAGTTGCAGAGGCGATCGATAACGCGAAACACCCTGCTCCTATGATAGCAGCCGCAAGTTCTAAAATAACTCTACATCGCGGAACAATCAAAGCTCTCTGGTTCATTATTAATATAAGATCTGCACACCTAGAGCGAATATCCATAACACTCGATCGGGCAGGTATTGGATTTCCCTCTACACTAGCAGCCATAAAACACGTATAATAAAATAAAGGATAACTAAGTATATAGAAAATTAATATTAATCTCAATAAACCAAAGTATTAATATCAAGGTGCTATTGAAAACATTTTTTTACGAATTTCGTGATACAGAGTAAACGACTTCTTATCCTCATCCTGTATACCCCTATCTTTCAATAGGCCTTCCGCTATTAAAAAATATTTTTGAGCTTTTGCATAATCATGACGATCGCAAAAGACCTTCGATAATTTCAAATGCAGAGCGATGTCTTCAGGCGCTTCCTTAGCGCTCTGCTCTAAAAGAGCCACGCCTTCAGCTATTTTCCCAAGATGAAGGAATACAGAAGCCAGTCTACGACGAGATTCACAACATTTGGGTGAGCGTTGCACAGCCTTTTTTAAAGCCTCTTGGTAAGAAAGGACCTCTTCGTATGTAGATCCTGGATGTGTAAACAAGAGTTTCAATGTGGCTTCATCTATGTGCCCTTGCAAGTAATCATGAGCTACTGACCCTAGCGTCTGTGCTTGTGAAGAGCTTTTAAGAAGAGCCTCCCCTTCTTTTCTCTGACCTTTTAGGATTTTTACAATACCCAAAAGCTCTTCGAGTTCATGATCGTCTACATATTCCTTAGCTTTTTCATAAGCTAGATCAGCTTCATGATATTGTTGCTTTTGCAAAGCAAAAGACCCTTGGTTAATAAAAGTTAGGCCTATAAGCTCTTTTTCAGAACGTATTCTTAATTCATCAACGTTTAAACAATCACAATAATGCTCTGTAGGAAGATGTCTTCCTCCTGCAGTTGTTTCAATATTGACCTTTCCCCCTCCGTATCTTAAGTAGATGTGTCCTGGAGGCGTAACGGATTCTAAAGGGAGATCTAAACGTTGCGCTAAAGACAAATAAAGAGAAGAAACCCCCAAGCAGACACCGAATTTTCGGTCTGCTACTGAAGATAGAAAAGAAAATTCATCGGAAAACATTTCATTTTTCGATGGATAACGAATCCCTTCTTCATAAAATAGAATCGTATTCAGAGCTTCTATAGTTGCTCTATGATAAGCCTCTGATCCTACTGGACTGTGTTCCCCATCTAAGTGTCGCTGACGTTCTATATAAGCACGCAGAGCTAAAATATCTAAATATTGTGTATAATGTTCGGCCTTACTCTTTCCCTCTTCTCCGGGAAATTCAGCGTATACAAGAGCTCGCGCAAGATCTTTTTCAGGAAGAAAAGACGCATCATCATTGTGGCATAGAAAAGAGATCCCTTGCAGATTTAGTTTTTTCATAACTTCAACATCTTCTTTTGAAAAAACATAATCGGGATTTTTAGATAGTAAAACGCAATTAGATAAAGTTTTTAGTTCATTAACAGTTAGCTGAGGAAAAAATTTTTCTAGTTTCTTTCTACTTTGATGATCACCATGTATCACAAAATACGCACACAAGCTTTCCAAACAGTAGGGATCAAGATTCCAAAAATCCTCATATTGATCTTGCGGGATAGTCGTACCTTCACAAAATATCTTTGAGCCAAATCCTTCTATAGCAATAACAAACACAAAAACAGCAAACAGTGACCTTGGCATCATAAATGGTACTTCCTGAGTATCTTTAATCTGAACTTACTGATGCGAGAATTATACCACGGTTTCTCTCATATTGTGATTCTTTATTTACTAATGATTTAGATCACAGATAGATCATGAAAAGAAATAAGGAATAGTTTCTATTTCATCATCTTCCAAAAGCCTACTTATCTTTGCAATCACAAATACACATATATAAGAGGTTTTAGTTCTGCCTAAGTTAGGGACAATCCCCTTGACTTTTTAATATTTTTATGATCGGTTTGGGGTATCTCAAATCACCCAAAGCATGAATTTATGAAACATCCAGTCTACTGGTTCTTAATATCCTCGAGCCTTTTTGCCTCGAATTCTTTGAGCTTCGCTGAAGACGCTCAAACAGCCTTAACTCCCTCCGATAGTTATAATGGAAATACAACATCTGAGGAGTTCAGTGTAAAAGAAACTTCATCAGCAACAACGTATACTTGTGAAGGCAATGTGTGTATCTCCTATGCAGGGAAAGATTCAGGTCTAAATAAAAGTTGTTTCACAGCTACTGAGAACCTTGCCTTCTTAGGAAACGGGTATACTCTTTGTTTTGATAATATTACTACTACATCTAATAGCCCCGGAGCTATTAGTGTTAGTGGTGACGATAAAACCTTAGGCGTCTCAGGATTTTCCTTATTTTCATGTGCTTACTGCCCTCCAGGAACCACTGGTTACGGAGCCATAAAAGCTGCAGGGAATACTACCATCAAAGATAACTCTAGTCTTGTCTTCCACAAAAACTGTTCGACAGCAGAGGGTGGCGCCATTCAATGTAAATCAGGAAGCTCTACCGCTGAATTAAAACTGGAAAATAATAACAACCTTGTTTTCTCAGAAAACTCCTCCACTTCAAGCGGCGGGGCTATTTATGCTGATAAACTCACCATTGTCTCAGGTGGACCTACGTTATTTTCTAACAACTCCGTATCCCACTCTTCACCTAAAGGCGGAGCTATTTGCATAAAAGATTCAAGTGGTGAATGTAGCTTAACCGCTGATCTCGGAGATATTACCTTTGATGGGAACAAAGTAATAAAAACTGATGGTAGTTCAGTCAAAAGAAATTCGATAGATCTCGGCACAGGGAAATTTACAAAGCTACGTGCTAAAGATGGCTTCGGGATTTTCTTCTATGATCCTATTACTGGAGGAGGATCTAGTGCACTAAACATCAATGAAAAAGATACTGTTGATTATACAGGAAAGATTGTCTTCTCTGGTGAAAAATTATCCGATGAAGAAAAAAAACAAACAGACAACCTAGCTTCTACTTTCAATCAGCCCATCACATTATCAGCAGGATCTCTTGTACTTAAAGATGGTGTATCTGTAACCGCAAAACAAATTACACAGACAGAAGGCTCTACTGTTGTTATGGATCTAGGAACCACATTACAGACGCCTTCTTCAGGTGGAGAAACCATCACCCTAACTAATTTAGATATTAACATCGCCTCGTTGGGGGGGGGGGGGGGGTACTGCTCCTGCTAAACTCGAAACAAAAAACTCAAGTAAAGCTATTACCATCAAGGCTGTCAATCTAGTCGATGCCGACGGTAATGCTTATGAAGATCCTATTCTTGCTACGTCTCAACCTTTCACAGCAATAACAGCCACAACCTCCTCAAGTACAGTCACACCTCCCACAGAGAATCTAACCAATTATGTCCCTCCTACTCATTACGGTTACCAAGGAAATTGGACAGTAACTTGGAACAACGAAACAGCTACAAAAACAGCCACTCTAACTTGGGAACAAACTGGTTACTCTCCTAACCCAGAGCGTAAAGGTTCGTTAGTCCCGAACACTCTTTGGGGTTCCTTCTCAGATATCCGAGCCATACAAAATCTTATGGATGTAAGCGTCAACAGCGCTGACTACTATAGAGGATTCTGGGTATCCGGTCTAGCCAACTTCCTACACAAAAGTGGGTCTGATACTAAACGAAAGTTCCGTCACCATAGTGCTGGGTATGCCTTAGGTGTCTACGCAAAAACTCCTTCAGAGGACATATTCAGTGCGGCTTTCTGCCAGCTCTTCGGAAAGGACAAAGACTATTTCGTCTCCAAAAATAGTTCCAATATCTATGCAGGTTCTCTCTATTATCAACACATCTCTTATTGGAGCGCTTGGCAGAATCTACTACAAAGCACTATCGGTGCTGAGGCTCCGTTAGTTCTTAACGCACAACTCACTTATAGTCATTCTTCTAACGATATGAAGACTCAAATGACAAATACATATGCTCCAAAATATAGTACCTACTCTGAAATTAAAGGTTCTTGGGGTAATGATTGTTTTGGAGTTGAGTTTGGAGCTATGGCACCCATAGAAACACCATCTTCTATCCTCTTCGATATGTACTCACCTTTCTTGAAGCTACAACTTGTTCATGCTCATCAAGATGACTTTAAGGAAACTAATAGCGATCAGGCGAGATACTTTGAAAGTAGCAATCTCACCAATCTATCTATGCCCATCGGTGTGAAACTGGAAAGATTCTCTCAAGGGGATATCGCTTCCTATAACCTCATCCTGGCTTATGCTCCGGATATCGTAAGAAGCAACCCTGACTGCAACGCTTCTCTGTTAGTGAGCCCAACCTCGGCTGTTTGGGTAACTAAAGCCAATAACCTCGCACGGAATGCTTTCATGCTACAAGCAGGAAAATATTTGTCTTTAAGTCACAACATAGAACTCTTCAGTCAGTTTGGTTTCGAGCTCAGAGGTTCTTCTCGAACCTATAACGTAGATCTCGGATCCAAGATTCAGTTCTAATCTCATCCACCTCCCCTGCTCCGTATGTGCGGAGCAGGGCCTCCCTTTGTCTATCCTAGCCAGCACCCTTGACTTTTAATAATTTTTATGATCGGTTTAGGATATCTCAAATCACCCAAAGCATGAATTTATGAAACATCCAGTCTACTGGTTCTTAATATCTTCGAGCCTACTCGCCTCGAATTCCTTATGCTTCGCTGAGGCAGATCAAAAAACCTTGACCTCTGCGGATAGCTATAATGGGAACACGGCGGGGAATCAAGCATTTCAACCGAAAGTAACCTCTGCATCTCAAGGAACAACATACACGTGTATGGGAAATGTGTGCATTTCTTATGCAGGATTAGGTGAAGAAGGTTTGTCTAGTAGTTGCTTTTCTGATAACTCTGGCAGTCTTTCCTTCTTAGGAAACGGCTATACTCTTTGTTTTGATAATATTACTACACAAGCAAGTAACCCGGGAGCCATTAATGTTAGTGGTAGCAATAAAACCTTAAACGTCTCAGGATTTTCATTATTTTCATGTGCTCATTGCCCTCCAGGCACGACCGGTTACGGAGCTATACAGACTAAAGGCGTATCTACTTTCAGTGGCAATAACAAACTCATTTTTGATAACAATCGCTCTACAGGAAAAGGTGGAGCCATTAAGTGTGCTACAGGAAGTAATCAAGAGCTCAAATTGGAAGGAAATGGCTACGTAGTCTTTTCTGGAAATTCTTCTCAGAAAAAAGGTGGGGCCATCTACACAAAAAAGCTGACAATTACTGCTGATGGGCCTACGTTATTTTCTAACAACTCTGTATCCCATAATTCGGCACCTAAAGGCGGAGCTATTTGCATAAAAGATTCAGGCGGTGAATGTAGCCTAACCGCTAATCTTGGGGATATTATTTTCGACGGAAACAAAACAATAAAAACTGGTGATAGTACAGTAACAAGAAATTCTATAGATCTCGGCTCCGGTGGGATGTTTACAAAACTAAATGCTAAAGAAGGTTTCGGGATTTTCTTCTACGACCCCATCTCTAACACAGGAGGATCTACAGAAATAGAATTAAATAAAGCTGAAGAGGGCTCTACTACTTACACAGGTAAGATTGTCTTCTCAGGTGAAAAATTATCCGATGAAGAAAAAAAGGTTGCGGGCAATCTGCAATCATATTTCAAACAGCCTTTAAAAATTGGCTCCGGTTCTTTAGTCCTTAAAGATGGTGTCACTTTAGAAGCAAAAAAAGTCACACAGACAGCCGGCTCTGTTGTCATGGATTTAGGAACTACGTTACAGACGCCTTCCTCAGGTGGAGAAACCATCACCCTAACTAATTTGGATATTAACGTCGCCTCATTGGGGGGGGGGGGGGTCGCTCCTACTCCTGCTAAAGTCGAAGCAACAACTGAAAGTAAAACAGTCACAATCAATGCTGTCAATCTAGTCGATGACAACGGTAATGCCTACGAGTATCCTATACTTGCTGCATCTCAGCCTTTCAAAGCAATAGAAGTAAAATCTGGTTCTGGCGGCTCTATTACTCCACCCACAACCAATCTACAAAACTATACCCCTCCGACTCATTACGGTTATCAAGGAAATTGGACGGTAACTTGGGCACAAGGATCAGGCGCTCAAGAGAAAATAGCCACTCTAAATTGGGAACAAACTGGCTACTCTCCTAACCCAGAACGTCAAGGATCTTTAGTTCCGAATACTCTCTGGGGTTCCTTCTCTGACATCAGAGCTATACAAAACTTAATGGATATCAGCGTCAATGGTGCTGATTACCATAGAGGTTTTTGGGTATCCGGTCTAGGAAACTTCTTACATAAAAGTGGCTCAGATACTAAACGCAAATTCCGCCACAATAGTGCCGGATACGCCTTAGGCGTCTACGCGCAAACTCCTTCAGAAGACGTATTCAGTGCGGCTTTCTGCCAACTCTTCGGAAAAGACAAAGACTATTTAGTCTCTAAAAATAGTTCCACTGTCTATGCAGGTTCCATCTATTATCAACATGTTTCTTATTGGAATACCTGGAATACGTTGCTACAAAATACTATCGGTGCGGAAGCTCCGTTAGTCCTTAACGCACAGTTAACTTATTGTCATGCTTCTAATAATATGAAGACAAACATGACAGACACCTACGCTCCTCCTAAAACAACATATTCAGAAATCAAGGGTGATTGGGGTAACGATTGTTTTGGAATTGAGTTTGGAGCCATGGCACCCATAGAAACGCCATCTTCTCTCCTATTCGATATGTATTCACCTTTCTTGAAGCTGCAACTTATTCATGCTCACCAAGGCGACTTTAAGGAAAACAACAGCTCTGAGGGAAGATATTTCGAAAGTAGCAATCTCACTAACCTTTCCCTACCTATCGGTATGAAGTTTGAGAGATTTGCTAACAACGACACAGCTTCTTATTATGTTACTGCCGCTTATGCTCCCGACATCATAAGAAGCAATCCTGACTGCACCGCTTCTCTATTAGTTAGCCCAACCTCTGCCGTTTGGGTAACTAAAGCCAACAATATTGCGCGAAATGCTTTCATGTTACAAGCAGGAAATTATCTCGCTTTAAGTCACAACATGGAACTCTTCAGTCACTTCGGTTTCGAGCTCAGAGGTTCTTCTCGAACCTATAATGTAGATCTCGGATCGAAGATCCAATTTTAATCTCATCCACCTCTCCTACCCCGATCTCACGGGGTAGGGCCTCCCTCTTTCTACTCTTGCCAACACCCTTGACTTTTAATTATTTTTATGATCGGTTTGGGATATCTCAAATCACCCAAAGCATGAATTTATGAAACATCCAGTCTACTGGTTCTTAATATCCTCGAGCCTACTTGTCTCGAACTCATTATGTTTTGCTGACGCAGAGCAAAAAACCTTAACCTCTGCTGATAGCTATAATGGGAAGACGGCTGGGGATAAAGAATTTGAACCTAAAGAAACCTCCAAATCTGAAGGGACAACATACACGTGTACAGGGAATATATGTATTTCCTATGCGGGGTTAGGCGGAGATGGCTTAACCAATAGTTGCTTTACTGATACTGCTGGTAACCTTGCCTTCGTAGGAAATGGTTATACCTTGTGTTTTGATAATATTACTACTAAAGCCAGTAACCCAGGAGCCATTAATGTTAGTAGTAACGAGAAAACCTTAGACGTCTCAGGATTTTCATTATTTTCATGTGCTTATTGTCCTCCGGGCACAACCGGTTACGGAGCTATTAAAACTTTAGGGAATACCACTATCAAAGATAACTCTAGTCTTGTCTTCCATAAAAACTGTTCGCAAACAGAAGGTGGCGTCATTTACTGTAAAGCAAGCAGTGGTACCACAGAATTAAAAATAGAAAATAATCAGAACCTCGTTTTCTCAGAGAACTCTTCTAACACCAAAGGCGGGGCTATATTTACTCAAAAACTCACCATAACTTCCGGTGGGCCTACGTTATTTTCTAATAACTCTGTGTCCCATGATTCGACACCTAAAGGCGGAGCTATTTGTTTAGATGATACCAGCAGTGAGTGTAACCTAACCGCTGATCTCGGGGATATTACCTTCGATGGAAACAAAATCATTAAAACTAGTGATAGTTCAGTAACAAGAAATTCCATTGATCTTGGTTCTGCTGGGAAATTTACCAATTTAAGAGCTAAAGATGGCTTCGGGATTTTCTTCTATGACCCCATCGCTAATCAAGGTGATACTAGCGACCCAATAGAGCTAAATAAAGCTGAAAGCCGCACTAATTATACAGGCAAGATAGTTTTCTCAGGAGAAAGGCTATCCGATGAAGAGAAAAAGGTTCCGGCCAATCTACAATCATATTTCAAACAACCCTTGAAAATTGGTTCCGGTTCTTTAGTCCTTAAGGATGGTGTCACTTTAGAAGCAAAACAAGTCACACAGACAGCAGGCACTGTTGTCATGGATTTAGGAACTACGTTACAGACGCCTCCCTCAGGTGGAGAATCCATTACTCTAACTAATTTGGATATCAACATCGCCTCGTTGGGGGGGGGGGGGGTTGCTCCAGATCCTGCTAAAGTCACATCACAAACCTCAAATAAAACAGTTACAATCAGTGCTGTCAATCTAGTCGATACTGACGGTAATGCTTACGAATATCCCATTCTTGCTACGTCTCAACCTTTCACAGCAATAGTAGCTACAACTAACACTAGTACAGTTACTGCACCCACAACCAATCTAGAAAACTATACCCCTCCTACTCATTACGGTTATCAAGGAAATTGGACAGTAACTTGGAACAACGAAACAACGAAACAAACAGCCACTCTAACTTGGGAACAAACTGGCTACTCCCCTAACCCAGAACGTCAAGGACCTTTGGTTCCTAACACTCTTTGGGGTTCCTTCTCGGATATCCGTGCCATACAAAACTTAATGGATCTCAGCGTCAATGGTGCTGATTACCATAGAGGATTCTGGGTATCCGGTCTAGCCAACTTCCTACACAAAAGTGGTTCTGATACTAAACGCAAGTTCCGTCACAATAGCGCCGGATACGCTTTAGGCGTCTACGCAAAAACTCCTTCTGATGATATTTTCAGTGCAGCTTTCTGCCAGCTCTTCGGAAAGGACAAAGACTATTTAGTGTCGAAAAACAACGCCAATATTTATGCAGGTTCCCTATATTATCAACACATCTCTTACTGGAATGCTTGGCAGAATCTGCTACAAAACACTATCGGTGCGGAAGCTCCGTTAGTCCTTAACGCACAGTTAACTTATTGTCATGCTTCAAATGACATGAAAACAAACATGACAACTACCTACGCTCCTCTTACAACAACGTATTCAGAAATCAAGGGTGATTGGGGTAACGATTGTTTCGGAGTCGAGCTTGGGGCAACTGTGCCTATCCAAACAGAATCTTCTCTCATATTCGATATGTATTCACCTTTCTTGAAGTTGCAACTTGTGCATGCGCACCAAGATGACTTTAAGGAAAACAATAGTGATCAGGGAAGATATTTCGAAAGTAGCAATCTCACCAACCTGTCTATGCCTATCGGTGTGAAACTAGAGAGATTCGCTCATAATGATACTGCTTCTTATCATCTCACTGCTGCGTATGCTCCAGATATCGTAAGAAGCAACCCTGACTGTACCACTTCTCTGTTAGTGAGCCCAACCTCTGCCGTCTGGGTAACTAAAGCTAATAACCTCGCTCGAAGTGCTTTCATACTACAAGCAGGAAATTATTTGTCTTTAAGTCACAACATAGAATTGTTCAGCCAGTTCGGTTTCGAACTCAGGGGCTCTTCTCGAACCTATAACGTAGATCTCGGATCCAAGATCCAGTTCTAATCTCATCCACCTCTCCTACCCCGCTCTCACGGGGTAGGGCCTCCTCAGCCTGTTAGGCTAAGGATCTCTTTACAACACGAAAAAACTCGTTGTCACAATCAAGGGGAATCTTGAAGAGCGTACTTCTTGAAAATTAACCACTAACTTTTTTGAAAAGTATGACATCTTTGGACATAGTTAACTCTATAGAAGTGTCTGGTTTAATATCACCTTTAAGTAAAGCCTTCGATAATAGTGTAACTACCTTTTGCTGAATTAACCGTTTTAAGGGTCGTGCTCCGAAAGCACTGTCATACCCCTGCTCACTGAGATATAGTATGACAGAATCATCCCAAGTTAACGTTACACGTCTTTCTAACATGCGTTGGGCAACCCTACGCATCTGAATGCCGACGATTTTTACAATATCCTCAGTACTTAAAGGAATAAAAGGAAGAATATCATCAATACGATTGATGAACTCAGGACTGAAGTATTTCCGTAATGTCGGAGCAACTACCGACAACACAGTATCCTTACTTACCTCACTCCCCTTTTTCGCGCAGTAATCGGCGAGTTCTTGAGAACCTATATTCGAGGTCATAATGAATAAAGCATTTTTGCAATTTACCTTACGTTTCTTACTATCTGTAAGAATCCCCTCATCAAAAATCTGTAAAAGAATATTGAAAACTTCCCTATCAGCTTTTTCGATTTCATCGAAGAGGACAACAGAATACGGTCTTCGACGTAAAGCTTCGGAAAGGCTTCCGCCTTCTTCATAACCTACATAACCTGGAGGCGATCCGATCAACTTGGACACGGAATGCTTTTCCATATACTCAGTCATATCGAAGCGTACCATCGCTTCTTCTTTATTAAACAAAAGATCCGCGAGGGCTTTAGCAAGCTCTGTTTTTCCGACTCCTGTAGGGCCTAAAAATAGGAATACCCCCAAAGGCCGTTGAGGATCACTCAGCCCAACACGTGCAGCACGTATAGAATCGCTTACCGCAGCAATAGCAAACGGTTGACCAACAACACGTTCTTCCAATGATTCTTCTAAAACAAGAAGTTTTTCTGCTTCACCTTCTAACATTTTTTGCACAGGAATTCCTGTCCAATTTGCTACTACTTGAGCAATAAGACGTTCGTCTACCTCTTCTTGAAGCAAACGATTATCTCTTTGATTTAATGCTTCTTCATCATTACGGATTTCTTCTTCAAGAGCAGGAATCAAGCTGTAGCGTAACTCCGCAACGCGATTGTAATCGGCAATACGTTCTGCTTCTTCTTCAGAAAATTTCATATTTTCTAAAGAATTCTTTTTTTCTTTAAGACCGGAAATCAGTTTTTTTTCCTCATCCCAACGTAGTCGCAAGACTGAAAGTTCTTCTTTAAGCTGATCTATAGACTGTTGCATAGCTTCAGCCTCTTCTTGATAGGCGGGAGCTTTTTCGCGTTTTATAGCTTCTTGTTTAACAATCAATGCTGCGAGCTCGCGTTCTTTTTCATCGATAGGTAGAGGTAAACTACCAATTTGCATACGAATTAAACTGGCAGCTTCATCAATAAGATCGATCGCTTTATCAGGGAGAAAACGATCAGGAATGTATCTATAAGAAAGAAGAACGGCAGCATTTAATGCTCCCTCGGTAATACGTACGCCATGGAAAATTTCATACTTCTCACGAAGACCACGAAGAATAAACACAGCATCTTCTAAAGAAGGCTCTGTTACAAAAATAGGTTGGAAACGCCGTTCTAAAGCGGCATCTTTTTCAATATACTTTTGATATTCATTAAGAGTAGTCGCACCAATGCAATGCAAAGTTCCGCGTGCTAACGCCGGTTTTAATAAATTTGCAGCATCCATAGCTCCATCGGTAGCTCCAGCACCTACGAGAGTATGCACCTCATCAATAAATAAAATGCTTTCCCCATCAACGGATTCTACATCTTTAAGCACACTTTTTAAGCGTTCTTCAAATTCCCCGCGATATTTTGCTCCTGCGATTAACGCTCCCATATCTAAAACATAGAGCTGTTTACCTTTTAAACTTTCAGGAATATCGCCTTGAACTATGCGTAACGCCAAGCCTTCCGCTATGGCAGTTTTCCCAACTCCTGGTTCCCCTATGAGCATGGGGTTATTCTTAGTTCTTCGTGATAACACTTGAACTGTACGACGGATTTCTTCATCCCTACCAATTACAGGATCCAGCTTTCCTTCTTTCGCTAATGAAGTTAAGTTCTTACAATACTTTTCTAGGCCTCGGAGATTATTTTCCGCACTAGGAGAGTCCATACGATTGCCACGCCTTATATTAATAATGAGTTTCTTAAGATCGTCTAAGGATATTTTTACCGTGTTTTTCCAAGAAGCAAAAGGCTCCTTGTTGGATTTCCAAAAAGCTAATAATACATGATCTCCGGAAAGGTAAGTATCTCCGAGATCTTTTGCCTCATGTTTGGCATCTAAAAGTAGACTTTGCAGCCCTCGAGAAGGTTTCGGCATAGAGTCTCCTTCAACAACTGAAGGTTCTAACGATAGAGCCTTATCGACTGCAGAAATAAGCAATTTAGGATTGCTTTGAATTTCTTTAATAATTAAATAAAATAGTGACTCAGTATTTTCTAATAGACATTTAAGAAAATGATTTTCGCTTACGTAAGGATTTTTTTGTGATTTAGCGAGCTCAAAAGCCTTTTCTAGAGCTTCGCTTACTGCATCCGATATCTTGTCCATAAAACAGCCCTAATACCCTTCTGAAACATTGTATTCATTACATAGATAAAACAAAAAATCTATCTATTTTCCAAAGCGACTTCTTGCTTCTGTAACAATTGTTTTTTCTTATCTTTTATTTTTTGCTGTTTTTTCCATTGCGAGTTGTATTGATATAATAATCCGTAATCTTTCACGGTACTAGCGATCTCCCGACAGTCACTCATTAGCCCATCGAGACGGGCTATACGCTCACCATCTAAGCAATCCGCTAATCTGTTAGCACTTTTGTGTATAGACTCTGTTGCTAACCGAGCCTGCTTGATTAATGAAGAGTCTCGCTCGTCATCAACCAAGGAAGATAATTTTTCATACATATGGGTAGTTTCTGTTTCGAGTTTCCCCAAGGCTTTGTCTGCCTTATCAACAAACTGTATCAATTTCTCAATAGGATCAATATTATTACCGTAGACTAAATCCTGAGAGCACAAACGATTGTTTTCATCTCTTATCTTTCCAGGAATAATATTCACTATAGATTCGCCTATAATTTTAGGAGAATACATAGCAAAAATATCATCTTTATAAAGAGCAATTCCCGAATCGATTTTCAAAACGAGTTCGTAGCAATACAATTGTCCGGAATCTCGGGAAATTCCCTTATCCATGATATTGTGTACAGAAGCTACAGAACCAATAATCTTACCTGCTAGACACACATTCATTCCTTTACTGACTCCACTAAGGTGAGTAAAGGCTACATGGATTTCCTGTTTTCCATCTCCACGACTTTTGGGAGTGAATAGCATGACAGAAAATAAACCTAGAATTCCTACACAAAGAAATACTCCAAAAAATATGGATTTACGATCTTCCTTAGACATTAGAGCCCTCCTTAATCAGCATTTCACCATGCTGATGACCGGCAAAGAATTGCCTAACCAAAGCATCGTTTGTTCTTACAAATTCTTCCTTTGTATAGATGCGGGGTATAGTTCCTTGATCATGGATAGCAATGCGATCTGCAAGCGCTAATGCTAATGTAATATCATGAGTGATGACTATACCTCCTATTCCTTGCTCTTTTCGCAATTGGAAGATTAAGTGTGTCATTTCCCGACTCGTCATAGGATCTAAACCTGCTGTAGGCTCATCATAAAGGACAAGCTTGGGAGAATAGACTAAAGATCGAGCTAAGGCAACTCGCTTTACCATACCTCCTGATAATTTACTCGGCATAAAATCTGCAGCATAACTTAATCCTACATTAGACAAAGCTTGATCTACCTTAGCGTTAATCTCTCGTTGGGAAAATACCTTATGTCGTTCATTATAGGCATGAAGACCGAAAGCCACATTTTCTCTAACAGAGAGAAAATCAAAGAGAGCGCCTCCCTGAAACACCATACCAATAGTAAAATCTTTTAAACGCCCTTTATGAGTCAGTTCTTTAGCATAGCGCACTTCTCCAGAGTCGGGAACCTCTAACCCTATAATATGCCGAAGAAGCACACTTTTCCCTGTGCCGGATTTTCCAAGGATTACCAACAACTCATCAGGAAATACCTGCAAAGAAATCCCCTGCAATACCGTATGGTCTTGACCTTCGGTATTGCAATAACTCTTATAAATGCGATCTACAGAAATCCAGGGCTCTACCATACCCCTCCCTAGTAACCTAGAACATGAAAGAATGCTGTAATCACACAATTAGCAAATAAAATAGAAATATATGAAGTCACAACCCCCGCAGTAGTTACCTTAGCAACATCTGTAATGCGGCAATGCTTCCCTAATCCCTGATAACAAGCTAAAGAGGTGATAATAAATCCGAATACTAAAGACTTCACAATGACCATCACAATATCGGATAGGAATACATTCCCAGAGACCATGTGCAAATATACCTGTGCTGACAATTGAAAAGCATAACGACACAGTAAGTATCCACAAAAGATCCCTGACCAAACTGCAGCAATGACCAAAGCAGGCATAGCCATAATGCCTGCAATGATTCTTGGTAAAGCGAAGTATTCTAAGGGATTTACTCCTAAAGTTTCCATTGCGCTCACTTGTTCGGTCATGCGCATAGTTCCTAAGAAAGCAGAAATTGCTCCTCCTACTCTTCCAGAAAGGGCGAGAGCGGTAAGAACAGGACCTATTTCCACTAAAATACTTTTTACCACGAAAAATCCTATAGCGCAGGACAATCCATGTATTCCCAATTGATAATAGGACTGCAAAGCCAAAACGATTCCTGTTACAGCGCCAGTAAGCATCACGACTGGTAAAGAAGCTACGCCGATATCATAACCCTGAATACTTATAGAACGAAATAAGCTCTTCTTCCATGAGAAGCTTTTTATCACTGCACAAGTGAACCCCATCCATCTGCCTAATTCCAAAGGAAAAACACAAAGTATTTGGAAAATACGAGCGCGTTTTTTTGCCTCCATACTCCACATCCTCAAAATCTTGAGAAGCCCCTGTATTTTAAAGGCTATCGAATGTTTTCACTAAACTATCAATAAGCACATTTTGAGTATAGGCTAGATTTTCCTTACTGTGTACAGAAGAAAGAAAGCTCGCTTCCATGGAGGCTGGAGATAAATACACTCCCTGAGCAAAGACATGACGATAAAATACTCCGAACATGTGTTGATCACATTCCTGCACTTCACTGAGATTTTTTGGGGGTGTTTCTCTAAAGAAAAATGAAAACATCGAACCGGCTCGCACTAAAGATACGGGGAAACCTCGATTACGAATGACTTCTTCTATAGGAGCAAAGAAACTTTGTGCGAGGTTCTCTAATTTAGGGTAAAAATCTACTTCACGGCATAGCTCTATGGAAGCTTTTCCTACAGCCATAGCAATAGGATTCCCAGAAAGTGTTCCTGCTTGAAATACCTTTCCTAAAGGAAGTAAATGATCCATAATCCTCTGGTGCGCCAGGAATGCAGCTACCGGCATACCTCCTCCCAAGATTTTCCCATACACAGTAATATCAGAATCTACATCCATGATAGAGCGCACACCCCGAATTCCCATGCGAAATCCTGTCACCACTTCATCCATAATCGTTAGGGCTGAAAACCTGCGACTTGTAGCGATAACACCCTCAATAAATCCAGGCTGTGGGAGAATTACCCCCATATTGATAGCTATAGGTTCAAAAATGACACAGGCAACGCGTTCCCCCACCTGAAGCATAACTTCTTCGAAAATCTGCAAATCGTTGTAAGGCAAGATCAAATTCAGAGGCAAATAAGGATTTCCCGAAAAGTAGGTATCTACAATATGAGGAACCTGGTGTATAGTGCTCTCATCTATGGAGATACCGTTTAACAAAACATCGGAATGTCCATGATAGCATCCTAAAAATTTAATAATTATGGCACGCCCTGTAGTTGCACAAGCAAGACGCACAGCGGTCATTGTCGCTTCCGTACCAGATGAGACAAACCGCACCTTATTGTCCGTTAACTCTAAACAGGAAAATAAGGTAGCTGCTAGAGAAATCTCATTTTCTGAAGTGAGACCATAAGAGGTGCCTTTAGGTGCTGAATTACAAATAACATCTAAAATTTTTGGATGGCTATGACCGTGTATTAACGATCCCCAAGACCCGCAAAAATCAATAAATGTCTTACCAAAACTGTCTATGAAAATATCGCGGTAAGCACTAGAGACAATGGTAGGAACAATCCCCACAGGAATACACGCACGTATCGGAGAATTGACTCCTCCAGGAAAATAGCGACAAGCTTCTGCGTAAGTCATGGTTGACTCTTCAATAACTGACATATAACCCCCTAAGAAAGTCCGGGGTTATTTTGAAACATGACAACTTTAAAACCTAGGAAAAGACTGAGAGAACAGTAAATAAACAATATAAGCTAGTTTAACAACAGATTCTCAGGAACTGTAGACAGTGAAGCATACTTACCTCCCAAATCTTTAAGAATCATAGACCAAAGATTTTCAGGACAATCGGTAAATACATATTCATAACTTGCAGGAGCTAAAAACCAATTCCCATCTAGGAATTCTCTTTCCAATTGTCCTGCTTGCCAACCACTATAACCAAAACATAGGTTGATCATAGGTCCTGTCTCACTAGAAGCGATCTCTTGTAAAAAAGATAGATCCCCTCCTAAATATACAGAAGGGCAAATTTCCAAAGTTTGTTCGGGAATTTCTGAACAGGAATGCAAAAGCATCATCTGATTCGCTTGTAAGGGACCTCCCATACAAAAACGGATGTTGTTATTGGATACTTTATCAACAGTAAAAATATCGTCAGCTATTTCTAAACCCAATGTCTTATTTAAAATGAGACCAAAAGAACCATTGAGGCTATGCTCACATAACAAAATTACACTACGAGCAAATACTCCCTGATCTGTGTCAGGAGAAGCTAATAATAACGAACCTTTCTCTAAAATAGCATAGGGAATTTTAGCCATAAGATACCATGGGATTTTCTTCTATTCTTCATAAGCTACAGCAGCATCAAACACCGACTTCACACAAAGAATAGGAACTTTATGTGTAAGCGCTAAAGGGATGCTATCGCTCGGACGAGCATCAATATCGGTGACATAGAGGAAATCCCCTTGTTTTTGCTCTAAAAACATACGCGTATAAAAAATGTTATCCTTGTAATCACTAATTACAACACGTAATACATGAATATCAAAACCTGAAAAAACAAAATTTAGTAAATCATGGGTCAATGGTCTTGACAAGGCAAAATGCGTAGGATCGGAATTTTGAAAAGCCTGCCCCATAGATACATGCCCATATATCGCAAATTTTTTTTCTTCGGTACCTAAGACTATTCCTGCATAATGACAAAAGCTGACTAACTTATAAAAGTTCAGTAAAACCAAAGGGGTATCTTGGAGCAGCTCTTTTTCTATACTCATACTCTACCGGTGTTCTTTTTACCAATCTGACCGTTGGCATAACCAAACCATACCTCAACGTTCGCTATAACAAACCCGACTTCAATAATACCATGAATTTGTAGCAGCTTCAGCAGGTCTTCCTCGGGATGAGGATATACATTTGGAGTATGAATATCGTAAATATAATTTCCGTTATTGGTGATAAAAAATCCTCCATGAGGATGTTTCCTTAACTTCCCTAGATACCCCAAACTTTCCAAAGTAGCAATAATAGAAGATCTACCAAAAGGGCTAATTTCTATAGGAAGACCAAATTTCCCTAAAACCTGAACATGTTTACTTTCATCTGCAAGTATCAACCGTCGACGACTGGATTGTAATAAGATCTTCTCACGAAAGAGCGCTCCACCTCCACCTTTAATCATACGCAATTGAGGATCGATTTCATCAGCACCGTCAACAGCAAGATCTATTTCGGTGAACTCTTCGTCATTAACTAAAGGAATGCCTAAACTCATGGCTAGAGAATACGACTCTTTTGAAGAAGCAACAGCATGAATATCTAAATTTTCTTGCTTATGCTTGTTAGCAACAGCTTTGATAAATTCTCTAGATGTCGAGCCACTCCCTAACCCCAACAGCATGCCTGGCTCCACCAAGTGTGCCGCTTCAAAAGCTAACCGTTTTTTTACTTCTAAATAGGGATCTTCTTTCACAACACCTCTATTTGTTTTACCTTTCTCTATCCTTTAGCTAGAAAATATCTGCATTTCCACACAAAAACTCACAGCCTAAATCATACTAATATAATTGTCTTTGTGAGGTCAAATGAGGATGTTCTCTAACAGAAAGATCCAAGATACGGATAGTTCTCCCTGTAATCTAAACATCATAAAATCCCACTGCTTTGTCTCCATTCTCCCCAAGTTTTATAAGCAAGTCTAGGAAGAAAATCCTTATCATCACGATCTGTAGTTTATCTAAAACATGATTCCCCATCTGTTTTTCTGAAAATGTATTTTGGTGGTCACTAAGATTCTGAAATAAGGATTTAACCTTTATATTTAACGGATAAGTCTCTAAACCTAAATCCAGATAACACAATCACTGTTCCCTATAGATATGAGATAAAGAGTGTGTTGCTCATACTTTATCTACTATGGCTATACAGCAGCATGTCTTTCTTAGACACCATGGGAAGCTTAGCGGATCGCCACTTCTCACTTGCGATAGTCCTGCATACTTGTAGAAGAAAATAACTCCAAATATTTTGCACGAAAAACACCTCAAAATGCCATCTGCTTAGTGATGAAACCATGGAGTTTTGAAGAATCTGTAAGAAGATCGATGAGAGCTCTATAGGCTGAAATCGCAAAAAAAAATAAATTACACCAACCGATTAGAGAGATAGTAACTTTAGAGCCGTTTTCCTTATGCAAATAATACAAAAACGCCCTTGTATATTTATCAAAGATTCACTGGCACAATCTCCAGCACATATTCTTATGTTCAATAATACGTTGTTTTCTTTGTGCGAGAATGAATGCGAATTTATAGAGAATCCTATTCTGAATAAATCCACTTTAAAAATCTGTCTCCTGTATCTTTATTTAGCATATAGTAATTGAGATGCTCTCGTGAAAGGTTACGTTGTTGTAACATATGCCTACTACGTTTGTTAAAGAATTGCAGCGCTCCTTTATGGAGACCATACATACGCTGATCATCTCGATAATAGTAATTCATCCACTCAGTCAAAGTAAGCAATGCAATTTTAGGATCGAAATTTTCGATGTTCTCCTCATCAATGTAGCGAGAAACAACAAGCATTAACTCCATAAGCACACCACTAACTCGTGACTTATCGAATGTGTGAAGAAAAAGTGATAAATCACAATCTACATCTTTAAATAACTGCAATTGTTCCCAAGACACTCCGTGTTTACAAAATGCTAACAACCATGCCGCAGGAGCTTGATTCAGACATGCCAATAACGACGTAAAATTCTCATCTTCAGTCATTCCCTCTAATGAATGGTTCATCCTCAAACGTATCGCGTTAACAAGATCTTGAATGCTATTCCAAGTAGAGTGTCTTGCATGTTCTAATAACGTTATGTATTCCTCCTGAGAAACAATGTGAGCTAATAACCAAACACAAGGGTGGAAAGCGGTTAGGTTCACATCGGACAACCCCACACGATTCACCCAATAGATCTCAGGCTCCATGTGTTCTGCTTCAGGCAGTTCTCTAGGACCAAGCTGGATAAACTTATTTATGAAATATAAAGGACAATTCCTTAATAATAGAGTTTCTAAATCAGGAATCTGCACCCCATGACAAGCAATGTGTAAACGCTCAAAATCACCAGCTGTCACCCTCCCCTTACACTCCTCAGGTAGTAGATCAAAATTCCCCGAAGACATACACAAGAGAAGAGCTCGTAATTCTTTAAGATTAAGCGCATGATCAAAAACTAAATCACAAATAACCCGAGGATAGTTTTTCTCTAATACGCGGCGAAATCCTGAAGGAAGAGGATGGTGTAACTCATGCAAAAAACGACGCAATGCCAAAACAGATGTTATGCCGACAATACACAAAGATAAGACGAGGCCGAATATAATCAAGGGGTGAGAAAATCCGTAGGCAAGTAAAAACACGAAAACGCCACTAAAGACAGAATATACTATACTCGTAATAGCCGCAGCATGGTGAGATAACTTATCTAACGGGCAATGCTCTTTACTTCTCAAACTCAGAGAAATCCAAGCACTCCGAAGACGCCCATCTAGGGAGATACTATCGCCACTCATAACATGTCCTAGATTATATTTTTGAAAAACAGAGCAGAGCCCAAAAGCTTTTAATTATATTCAAAATTAAAAACAATAAAGAAACCGGTCCCCTCTAAATCTATTGTTCGATAGAACTAAAAATGAATAATGCAAGAAAATTAGAAGAAAATATTATTAAGATATAGAAATACAACCCAAGTTAAAAAGATGCTAATTCAGCGTCCTTTCTCCTGTCGTGCGATTTAAGGAATAAATAGGAATATGAGAGAGACTGCGTCTCTCTACAAGTTCTCGACTACTACTCTTATTGAAGAATGCTAGGGTCTGATCATAAAAATGCCATGTAGGGCTTTCTTTGTTCTCCTCATAATAGTGAATCCACTCGTCCCAAGTGAGTAGAGCCAATGAAGAATCAAACTCAGAGCCTTCTTGATGCATATAGGGGTATGTAACAGGCATGAGGCGTGCCAAATTCATGCCTCCATTTGCCTCATTGAATAAAGAAAGGAAGACCATATCTCTACATTCTACCTCTTTAAGTAACTGTAATTGCTCCCAAGAAACACCATGTTTACATAAGAACAGTAACCAATCCCATTGGTAGGTATTTAAACAACAGGACACCCAACTATGATCGACATGAAAACTATCAACAAACACATGTGGAAGAACAGCGATAAGTCGAGAACGAATGCCTTCAACTATAGGCTGCGCTTCATTCCAAGTATTATTATGAGCATGATTTAATAAACTTTGGTATTCAGATTCAGAAACTACTCGAGAAAAAAGCCAAGGATAATGATGAAAAGCCGTATCTAAGCAACTAGATAATCCTGTGCGACATACCCAATACACTTCAGGTTCCATACCCTCTGCATTAGGAAGCTCTCTAGAACCCAAATCTATAAACTTACCCATAAAGTACAAAGGACAACTCTTTAATAAGAGCTTCTCTAAATCAGGAAGATCTATTCCCTGACAAGCTGCTTGTAAACGCTTAAGACCAAACTTCTCTACCTTTTCTTGACACTTCTGTGAAGGGAAAACAAAATTTCCAGAAGATAGTCCCGAGATCACTGCACGCAACTCTTGCAGAGACAACTTTCCCTGAACCACGAAATCATAAATAACCGAAGGGAATTCACGTTGAATTATAGAAGCAAAACCTTGCGGAATAGAAGGTTTCAACTTTAACTTATCCCCACGATAAATCAATAACCCACAAGAGACACCCAAAAGAATGATAGAGATGACCAAACCCAGGATAATTAACGGTTGAGTTAACCCACAAATCATCAAAGTTGCGAAAGTAGTAATTAAAGCAAGAAAAACACTATTCGCTATAGCAAAAGCATGTTTACGTAAACTATCCGCAATACACGTCTGCGCCTTACGTTCTTTGATTACTAATATCGAAGCAGCATTAGATCCTAAATGAGAAGGTGATTGTAAAGGATGCACGCTATACTACCCAATGAATGAAATAAATCTGAGGAAATATACGCATTTTTAGAAACAAAAAACAATGGATAAATCTCAGAATTTTCCGGTTAGAATAACGGAAATCTAACTCTGAAAATACAGTTGAATGACTCTTAACTACATAGCCATTTAAGATAAACTACAGTAGGGAATACTACGGAATTATAAAAATACATTGTTTTACAAAACAGTCGTCTCAGAGTGAGAAAATTGATAATTTCTCCTCAGCTAAAGTCTTGTTGTCCAGCCTCTGACTCGATGTTTGCATAGCAAGTTGAGGGGTACGTTCCTAAAATTCTTTTAGTGCATTGTAAATACACTAATGTGTTCTCGTTCTAGCTCCTGTATTCATGTCATAATCATAATAAGGTTGTCCGGAAAGCATAGTATGATCCACTGAGACTTCTGGTAAAGGCTCTCCCCCATCCCGTCTACGATTTAACAACTGGATTGTGGATTCATGGGTTCTCCATCTCAAACTTCTACTAGAGCTATCTTGATAGTCTTCTATCCATTCATCCCATGTAAATAGGGTAACATGAGGATCGAAGCTTGTTTCCACTGCTTGGGTATAAGGGAAAGTAGACATCATATTTCTACATAGATGTCCCCCTCGACTTTGCAATTCAATTTCGCAAAGAAAATCGATAGAACGACTATCTAATTTCGTAAATAACTGTAACTGCTCCCAACTCACTCCGTGTTTACATAAGTAAAGGAAAGAGTTAGGTTTATTTACTTCCGATTTTAAATCAAAGACTCTCAATGAGAAACTTGGTTGATATGTGCTACTTATACTATCGATTATACGACGTTGCAGTGTAACAATGATATCCTGCACTTGCGACCACGTTTCATTCTCAGCATGTTCAAGAAGCGTGAGGTATTCTTCTCTAGATACTGTGCGCGATAAAATCCAAATGAAAGGCGTGAAGATTGTATCAGAAGTATGAGCAAATCCCCTACGGCTTGTCCAATAAACTTCAGGAGATAATCCATGAGATTCAGGAAGTGTCCTATCTCCCAAGGCAATCAATCTATTGATAAAGTAAAAAGGACATTCTTTTAATAAAACATCATCCAGAGGACGTAATCCAGTACCAAGAGATTCGCTTTGTAGCTGGGAAAAGGAAAAATTCTGCAATTTTGTTTTTAGGCTATTAGGGTAACTTTCAATAGAGTTTCCTTGATTGACTCCTTCTATAAGAAGGCGGAGTTCTTGAATTGTCAGATTCTCCTGAATACACAATTGATGAATCATTCCAGGGTAATTTCTACCAATTGCGCTGTGAAAGCTAGCTGGAATTAGGGTTTCTTCTCCTACATAACCCTCAGCATCAAGGGTAGTTTCTGTATCTACTGTCAATGAATTGTCAAACAACAAACCTAAATTATAGTCTGCTGTATCTGTTTCTTCTCTAATCAAGGTCTCATCAACACTAGAAGAAGATAGTTGAAAGGCAGTATCTAAAATAGACGTTGACTCCCCATCCATAGACTCCTCTCCAGCAGTATGAAAATCCGACGCAACCTCGGAAACACTAGCTAAAGACTCTTCATCAACTTTATCTACAGCTAAAGGCAACTCCTCTTCCAATACGTCTCCAACAACATGAGAATCTCCTATCAAATTGGTCTCAGAAATTAAGCCTGTTACACTTCTTTGATTGGAGCCACCAACCCCATCCATTTCTGAATCAACGATATGCGCTACGACAACATGAGAGTTCCTAAAACAACAGAGATTAATTACTAAGAGAACTCCACAAAGGACTAAAGAAATCACTAAACCTAAAATCACTATAAGTTCAGAAGCTCCACTAACAATAAAAGCAGCGCAAACAAGAGCAAGAATCGCAAAGCAAATGTTAGTGATCGCTAAAGCACACCGATATAAACGCCGTGAATTACAAGTATGTGAACTATCATCAACTAAAGATGATGGAGAATAACAACAAAAAGTACTAAAACAGGTCATTCGTCTCCCTTATAGAATTAACTATCGAGAATAATTTTCTCTTGAGTACAGGGAGGACAACAGATTAAATAATAAGCCCTGACGCATTGGCAGAAGCAGTCTATGGATAATTAATTAATTAGTAAATCTCTATTTTTTTAATTAAACCATTACTTCTCTTCATCTCATAACGTAAATCCTTAATAACAAAAGCATTAAAAATACAGACACAAGAATAATCATAGATTGAAAAATCTAAGAACTCCAATCACACTACACTGTATTTTAAACTCTAGACCAAAGCACTTAGTAAAGATTGTCAGGAATTTTCATTTGTGAATTAATAATAAAAACGAATTCTCCTAACTATTGTTATCCTACATGAAAGTTGCTGATCTCCTAGTCTACTTAAACGACCTACTCTCTCCGGAATCATTTCCTGATTACTGTCCTAACGGACTGCAAGTAGGCAGCCCAGGTTCTGATATTCAAAAGATAGCAGTTGGAGTAACTGCAGATTTGCCCGCTATACGGGCTGCTATTGAAATAGAAGCTAATGTCTTGATTGTACATCACGGCTTATTCTGGAAAGGCATGCCCTATCCCATCACAGGCATGCTCTATGATCGAATACAATACTTGATCAAACATGACATACAATTACTCGCCTATCACCTACCCCTGGATGCTCATCCCCTTATCGGGAATAACTGGAAGGTAGCTCATGATTTGCAATGGACCAATCTTCAACCTTTCGGAAGCTTTCTTCCCCATCTTGGAGTTCAAGGCTCCTTCTCTCCTACGCCCATAAAACTATTTATAGAAAACTTGTCCGCCTACTACCAATCTCCAATAAAAGCTCAAGCGCTTGGTGGGAAAGAAATCATTTCTTCTGCAGCACTGATTTCTGGAGGAGCATATAAAGAGCTATCTCAAGCTATTCTTTGCAACGTAGATTGCTTTATCACGGGAAATTTTGATGAACCCGCATGGTCTACGGCTATGGAAAATCATTTGCACTTTCTAGCTTTTGGACATACCGCAACAGAAAAAGTAGGACCAAAAGCTCTTGCTCATTACTTACAAACACACTTACAAATTCCCTCAACATTTATTGATACCGACAATCCATTTTAATCTACGGCAATGTGTGTGATCGTTCTTGGCTTTTTCTTAGAACTTAATTTATAGTAAGTTCTTTTTACTATTTCAAAAATCTATAGACCGTCATGACCATAGAATTAAACAAGCCACACGTTCGTCCAAGAAGTGAAATTTCCCCTCAAGATTGTTGGGATATCAGTCCCTTATATCTAAATAGAGAAGCATGGGAAACAGACCTGGATTCTTTCGGATTAAAAACAGACGGCTCACCTACATGGCCTGCTCTTCAAGCATCGCAATACCAACTTGAAAATTCAGAGTCTCTACTATCCTTATTAACTACACTCTTCTCTATTGAGAGAAAGTTGGACAAACTCTATGTTTACGCCCATCTCGTTCATGATCAGGACATTACAAACCAAGAGGGTATCGCAGATCTTAAATCTATCACACATCTCTGCACCTTATTTGCCGAAGAAGCCTCTTGGGTACAACCTGCTTTAACCAGCTTATCTGAATCTCTAATTGCTCAGCACTTATCGGCCCCTTGTTTAGCTCCCTATAGATTCTATTTAGAGAAAATCTTTAGACTATCTATACACACAGGCACTCCTGGAGAAGAAAAAATTCTTGCTTCTGCCTTTACTCCTCTTGAAGTAGCAAGTAAGGCATTTTCTTCTTTAAGTGACTCGGAAATTCCCTTTGGACACGCTACAGACTCAGAAGGTAACTCCCACCCTCTTTCTCACGCACTTGCTTCATTGTATATGCAATCCACAGATCGGGAATTACGAAAAACAGCCTACCTAGCACAATGTGAAAGATACCACAGTTACCGACATACTTTTGCAGACTTACTTAATGGAAAAATCCAAGCACATATATTTTACGCAAAAAATAAAAGGTATAACTCATGCTTAGAAGCTGCGTTGTACCACAATAATATCCCGACAACCGTGTACACGAACCTTATGGATATCGTGAAGAAAAATTCTTCGCTGATCACGAAGTACTTTTCCATTAAACAACAATGCTTAAATCTAAAAGATTTCCATTTTTATGATGTTTATGCTCCCCTAAGTCAGTCTGAAGAGAAAAAATATGCGTTCCAAGAAGCTGTAGATCTTATCTACACTAGCCTTTCTCCTCTAGGAACTGAATACACGGATATCTTAAAACAGGGGTTAACAACTCAAGGCTGGGTAGATAAATACGAAAATCTTAATAAACGCTCTGGAGCCTATTCTTCAGGATGTTACGATAGCCATCCTTATATCCTCCTAAACTATACGGGAACCCTTTATGATGTATCTGTAATTGCCCACGAAGGGGGGCACAGTATGCACTCGTATTTTAGTAGGAAACATCAACCTTTCCATGACGCTCAATATCCTATTTTCCTTGCGGAAATTGCTTCTACCTTAAATGAAATGCTTCTTATGGATTCCATGCTTAAGGACAGCAACTCAAAAGAAGAGAAAATCACCATTCTGACAAGATGTTTGGATACCATCTTCTCTACACTATTCCGTCAGGTATTATTCGCCTCTTTTGAATACGACATTCATCACGCAGCAGAACAAGGGATTCCTCTGACTGAAGAATACCTATCCTCAACTTACAAGAATTTACAAAATGAGTTTTACGGAGAAATTATCACATCTGATGTCCTCTCTCACATAGAATGGGCAAGAATTCCTCATTTCTACTACAATTTCTACGTATATCAATATGCAACGGGGATTATAGCCGCCCTGTGCTTTTTAGAAAAAATTCTTAACAACGAAGATAACGCTCTGAACTCGTATCTGAACTTTTTAAAAAGTGGTGGATCGGATTTCCCCTTAGAAATCTTAAAGAAATCAGGATTAGACATGGGCACAATTGACCCAATCCAAAAGGCTTTTTGTTTTATCGAGAGAAAAATTCAAGAGCTATCATCTTTAATTTGAAACAACTAAAAAAATGGCGCTTGATATTATTAAGTGCTAAAATCATTGCCAAAAACATGGGGCTTTGTTATCGTTTTCGAGAAACGGCAAAGTCTCTTAGAATATGAAACACAAGGAGCTTACAATATGTCAGATCAAGCAACGACCTTTAGGATTAAGCCCCTGGGCGATAGAATTTTAGTGAAAAGAGAAGAAGAAGATTCTACATCGCGCGGCGGCATCATTTTACCTGATACAGCAAAGAAAAAACAAGACCGAGCACAAGTGCTAGCCTTAGGAACAGGGAAGCGTGATAAAGACGGTCAAGTCCTACCTTTTGAAGTTAAAGTAGGTGACACTGTTTTAATAGATAAATACGCGGGACAAGAACTTACCATGGATGGTGAGGAGTACGTCATTGTTCAAGAAAGCGAAGTTATGGCAGTTCTCAATTAAGACTGATAATTATTTATAGATTGCAAAAAGTTAAGGAGCACAAAAAACAATGGCAGCAAAAAATATTAAATATAACGAAGACGCCAGAAAAAAAATCCATAAGGGAGTTAAAACTCTTGCAGAAGCTGTAAAGGTAACCTTAGGTCCTAAAGGACGCCATGTGGTTATCGATAAAAGCTTTGGTTCTCCTCAAGTTACAAAAGACGGTGTAACTGTCGCCAAAGAAATTGAGCTCGAAGACAAACACGAGAACATGGGAGCTCAAATGGTTAAAGAAGTCGCTAGCAAAACTGCAGATAAAGCTGGTGACGGAACTACAACAGCTACTGTTCTTGCTGAAGCTATCTACAGTGAAGGATTGAGAAATGTGACTGCAGGCGCCAATCCTATGGACCTCAAGAGAGGAATTGATAAAGCTGTAAAAGTCGTTGTAGATCAAATCAAAAAAATTAGCAAACCTGTACAACATCATAAAGAAATAGCTCAAGTAGCCACCATTTCTGCTAACAACGATTCTGAAATTGGTAATCTCATCGCCGAAGCCATGGAAAAAGTTGGAAAAAATGGCTCCATTACTGTTGAGGAAGCTAAAGGTTTCGAAACTGTTCTCGATGTTGTTGAAGGTATGAATTTCAACCGAGGATACCTTTCTAGCTACTTCTCTACAAATCCTGAGACACAAGAATGTGTGTTAGAAGAAGCTCTTGTGCTTATCTACGACAAAAAAATTTCCGGAATTAAAGATTTCCTTCCAGTTTTACAACAGGTAGCAGAATCCGGACGTCCCCTATTAATTATTGCTGAAGATATCGAAGGCGAAGCTCTAGCTACTTTAGTAGTCAACAGACTACGTGCAGGATTCAGAGTCTGCGCAGTTAAAGCTCCTGGATTTGGTGATAGAAGAAAAGCTATGTTAGAAGACATTGCTATCTTAACCGGTGGCCAACTTATCAGCGAAGAGCTTGGTATGAAGCTTGAAAACACCACTTTATCCATGCTAGGAAAAGCTAAGAAAGTCATCGTTTCTAAAGAAGACACAACAATTGTTGAAGGTCTCGGAAACAAAGAAGATATCGAAGCTCGATGCGAAAATATCAAAAAACAAATCGAAGACAGCACTTCTGACTACGATAAAGAAAAACTCCAAGAACGTTTAGCAAAACTTTCTGGAGGCGTAGCTGTAATCCGTGTAGGAGCTGCTACAGAAATTGAAATGAAAGAGAAAAAAGACCGAGTAGATGACGCTCAACATGCAACTCTTGCTGCAGTTGAAGAAGGAATCTTGCCTGGTGGTGGTACAGCTTTAGTTCGTTGTATCCCTACTTTAGAAGCTTTCATTCCTGTTCTTACAAATGAAGATGAACAAATCGGAGCACGTATTGTTCTTAAAGCATTATCCGCTCCTTTAAAACAAATCGCAGCAAATGCTGGTAAAGAAGGTGCTATCATCTGCCAACAAGTGCTCTCTCGCTCTTCTAACGAAGGCTACGATGCTTTACGCGATGCTTACACCGATATGATTGAAGCAGGAATTCTCGACCCAACTAAAGTCACACGTTGTGCTTTAGAAAGCGCAGCTTCTGTAGCTGGCCTTCTATTAACAACAGAAGCTTTAATTGCTGATATTCCTGAAGAGAAATCCTCTTCTGTTCCAGCAATGCCAGGCGCAGGAATGGATTATTAATCCCCTATGTAGAGAACTTCTTCTCTATTCTTACAAGGTCTCCCTTCATCTATCTCAAGAAGAAGGGGGACCTTTTTCATTTTGTAATATTTCTTTCTTCATCTATGTTAGAAACTAAGATAAACACAATCTCATCTGCATGCTTAAACTTCTAAAAAATTTATTTTTGTTAGCATTCTGCATTGCTGCCTACTTTTGGATTCGTAAAGAAAGCATTGTCGAGCACTGGTTATCTGCAAAATTACATACTCAAGTCACCGTAGGAAGAGTCTCCCCGAGAACTTCAGGAATGAAAATCCGTTACGTATGTATTCATAACCCCATGCCATCGGAACGTTTCCCCTATGCCATGGAAATCGAATACGTCAACCTGCGCTTCTCTCTGATTTCTATGCTTTTGTCGAAAAAAATAGAAATCTCAGATCTTCTAATCCACGGAGCAAACTTCACTATACTTCCATATGATAGCCCATCTTCAAAAACAAACTGGTCGTTGTTATGGAAAAACTTCACTCCAGAAGCTCAAGAAAATCGCGCTCTATCTTCGTCATACTCCTTCTCATCAAGATTTGATGATATTCCTGTGCTGATCAAACGCTGTTTGTTCGTAAATACCCGCATTCATGGCATAAAATCAAACAACAAAGATATCCCCTATCTTGCTGTGCCCTCCATGGAATTCCATAGCAACATAAGCAAACATCACTCTCTTCCTAACCTAGCTACAGCACTCACCTCCATTCTGTATCTAGCAGTGGAGGAAACTCTCTACCACGTAAATATCCCCGGTGATATTGTCAAAACTCTATCTAAGCAATCACATAACTACTTCAGCTCTGCCTACCCCATCTTCACACCAAAAGAAGAATGCGAAACTACAACAACGTCAAAAAAATCCACTGATGAAATCGTCGAGTTTGTCAGAGAACTCTTCTTTCATTAAAAAACAATAAACCTCTTAGCCTTTTTCCATTACTTCCAGCTGTTCGAATTTACCTCACTCCAACTCAGAAACATATTTATACAGAAAACCTATTGACTTTTTTGCTATTTCACTTAGAATTATTTTCTTTTAGTGTTCCGGAGTAGCTCAGCGGTAGAGCAGTGGACTGTTAATCCATTGGTCGTTGGTTCGAACCCATCCTCCGGAGTTTTTTCTTCATTAAGGTTCGCATGACATAGAGAGGAAGTAAGGTCTGTGGGCTTTAGTATTCCCCAAGAAAGGATTTCTGAAAATGAGGCTCAAGGAAGTTGTCTTCTTTCTGGTAGGCTTCCTATCTCTTCCTCCGCCTTGGGTATTCTTGTCAGCATAACTGCAATTTTTGCTACGGCGGCAGTTACCTCCCTAAGCTTAACTTGTTCTCCGCAAATCCTTGTAATCGTAACAGCATTAGTCTCCGCTGTCCTTGCTATCCTATGCTTCGTGCAAATTGTTTTTCACATTCATGGTAAGAAAACATCCACTCTAAAACTGACAAACGATGAGTCACAACCCCAGGCTACCCAGTTACCCGAAATCTCTACAGCTCCTCAACTCGCAAACGCAGTATTTGATGAATTACAACAAAGGCTGTCTAGAGAATCAGATTTAGAGACTATAGAATACATCACACATGTTAAAGCTAATGAGTTCATTACAGATAAAGATGAGTGGCGGCGTGTTTTCTTAAAGAATCCTCTATTTTTACTACAAAGCGCCCTCTCTTCATGGAAAGTTGTCGACAAGCAAAACGAATATGTTGTCCTCTCTAAAGATTATATAGGATTTCGTCTTGTCCTTGCGGAATATGATTTTGAGGAACTTGAATCAGAGGCTTTCATTGCCCAACAACCACAACGCTGTTACATACATCAAGTTTGTCAAACCGATTTACCCGAAGAAATTCACAACAATCGCGTCATAAGAACACAGCTGCAAGATTTAACTTATGTACTTCCTATTGTTCCTAATTTCGTCACAGCCCGTGAAAGCACCAATCCGAATAGCACAAAAGATGCTGATTCAGTTCTCTATGAAATTTTTAAAACTTTCTTCATAAACTACTATGTAGCTTTAAATAGCTCTGTTACTCACAACAAAATAATCACACTACAGTTATTACACTCCGGCTATCCTGACCCCAGAGCCCGTCTGCTGGAAACTCTTGCTTTACTCTGCGCCATTGAACAAATGCGTTATACACAAACTCCCCAAACACACGCTGTTCAGCGAACCAGATCAGTAGAGACTCCTCCTCCCCAAACCTCAGAACACAAACAGAGCTCTACATATTTTACTTATGGATCTAGAGAAGCTTCTATACATACACCTACAGCAGATAAGTATGCATCTCCCTATGGTCAATTGCGATCTTTCCAACCTCAATCTCATCTGCAAACGGTATTGAATACACGAGATTCACACGCAACTGCTCCTGAAAATACAAGAAGCATTCCCACCCCCAATTTTGATGAAGTGCAAACCTTCTTAGTTAATCAAAGTGGAGAACGCGACATACCTTTAGATCCCAATCAGACTTCTGTCTATATTCTATCTCCAGAAGATTATTGGAAAATATTTGTAACAAAAGACACGACATCATTCCCAAGAGAATCATCTCCATTTGGTCTCCTTTCTCATTCTCAAGGAAGCCAAGAAAACTCCATGTTCAATCTGAATCTGGGGCGCTTCATGGAAACACAATTTATGATCGTAGCCAACCTAACGCAGGCTGAAATTCATAATCTCAGCAGCCTCTGTAAGGAAACAAATCCTAGACAATCTCAGAACAATACAGATGAATAACTTTGAGTCACGCTGTGGCTAATGTGGAATGATGAAGTAGGCGTGACAAAAGAGAGGCTCGGTACTGATGCAAAACTGACGTATCTGCTGATAAAAGCTCGCGCGCCTTTACCACATTCTCCTCCGGCATTTGACAGTGCTCAGGAAGATACTCTATATGCAATCCAGAAAGGATAACCAAACCTTTTTCTAAACGTCGGGAAATAATCGCGGCAGGTTGGTTGGGGAGATCTTCATAACGTGCTTCCACGCAAATTTCTTGGTACGTATCCGCATGTTCAAAATAGGGGCCACCATTAAATAAAGCCCACCCAGGCATAGGAAAATTCGAGAAAAGTAAGGGGGCGGCACGAACACCTACGGGACTGGTATAAGAAAACACTTGATTATACGCCGGGCCTACAGCTCTACCGGGGAAAAAACCCAATCCTCTATCCGCTTCATAAAGAGAGGCGTCAGGCTCACGAAAACTCAATCTCTTACACGCAAAGTAGGCTCCTGCACAAATCCCTAAATAACTGCCCCCCTCACGAATATAATTATCAATTCTTGCTGTTCCTAAACCATGAAGGATCTTATGATAAGGACGATCTGCACCCCCAGGGATAACTAATAACCTCGCAGAGAGCTCCCATAAAGGATCATAAAGAAGAAATCTCCCATTTACACGACAAATTTCTAGGTTTTCCTCAGTAGGGAGGCTATTTCTTAACCAACGCATCAGATGACGCAAATAATAGGGGGAGACGCCCTCATCAGAGTAAACGAGTATTTTTGTTCTCATAAAAAATAAACTAAGGATTAGTACTTGGAATAGAATCACTCAAATATTATAAAGTGTTTAATCCATTAAAATGTTATTTCTGGTAAAATATTTATTTTATTGCCTATAAAACTACGTTATTTTTGCAAAGACACCTATGTTTGTTAATAATTCTCAAACAAAACAATCACGTAATTTTGCTCTAGGACTATTCCACAGCCTTTTGGCGTGCCTTTACTGGGGAATTGTGTTCGTCATTCCTAATTTGTTAGAATCTTTTCAAGAATTAGATATTGTCTTAACCCGTTATACCATTTTTGGGCTTTTTTCTCTGTTACCCGTTCTGTGGAAGCGACAAAATATCTTTAAAAATACCACTTTGAATATTTGGGGGCAAAGCTTCCTCTGGGCTTTCCTTGTCAATGTAGTGTACTATTTTGGTATAGCCCTAGCTATCCGTTATGTAGGAGCCGCAATAACCATTATTATCGCTGGATTAGCACCCATAGCCGTTCTCTTCCACTCAAATATAAAGAAAAAAGAGCTTTCCTACCCCCTACTTTCTGCCATTAGTTGTGTGATATTCTTAGGAGTCGTGCTCACCAACCTCTCAGAGTTTCATGCTACGACAGCTACAAACCCCCCACAGTATTTCCTAGGCCTTGCCTGTGTCATCATCTCCACAGGAATCTGGGTTGCCTATATTATTTGCAATTATGACTTTTTGCTAAAAAATCCTAACATTTCCCCAGAATTATGGTGCACCATGTTGGGAGTATCTTCATTGGCTATCTGCCTGCCTTTGATTGTCATTTTGGATTGTCTGAACATTACACACGTAGCTCATAATTTCCTTACACATACCCCCGTATCGGAACGATTGCTCTTTATCCTTCTATGTTCAGCCATGGGGATATTGTCCTCATCTCGAGCCATTCTCTCATGGAATAAGGCAAGCCTGCATCTATCCCCCGCTCTTTTAGGAGCCATATTGATCTTCGAACCCATATTTGGTTTAACTTTATCCTATCTTTACGAAAGGAGCCTTCCCTCCCTACAGGAAGGGATCGGGATTTTCCTTATGCTAGGAGGAAGCTTAGTCTGTTTGATTCTGTTCGGGAAAAAAACAAGTCAAAAAGAAGCAGAAAACAACAAAGCTCTTCCCTTTGTTGATTAACCAAGTTGTATACTCATGGTGCGTAATATATTTTCTTATGATAACAATCTTTTACAGCAAGAAGTCTTTTCTGCTTCTAAAAGTAAAAGCAAATCTTCAAAAATACTCATCGAATAAAAAATTTATCTTCAGCTAAACTCACCTTACTATCTTAATCAATAAAACTTGATGAAGATTAAATCACAACCTCGCGTTTGAAAGTGTAAAACAAAAAACTTCACCATCTGGATTCTGGGTGAAGAAGAAACTGTATAAGTGTTCTTATGGACACATTGGAAATACTAGTGTATAGGTGTCTTTTGTTGTTACGCTTAAATGCCAGAGAGTTTTCGCATCTCCTATAGATAAAAATATTGGAGAAGGGTAACTAGCGTTCCCCAGGAGGCAAGCACCTTGAAAAAAGTTACACCCCCAGATTCCAGAAAATATAAGCGTGGGAATATGTCAGTTCATTCTCCTGGGACACCCACCCCTCGAAATTAGATTTAAGAATTCTATGGAGAAAATTTCCGGAAAATTAGAAAGCGTGCTTTTTGAAGATCATGATTCAAAGGAAACTGCTGCACGTATGAGAATACCCTATAAGGGTACCATGATCGTTATCAAAGGACAATTCCCCGATTCTTTTTTACAGCTCGGTATGCAACTACATGTATACGGAAAGTGGTCAGAAAATCCCAACCTAGGGAAGTACTTCCAAGTCTATAGTTGTGATTCTCAAGAAATGCGGGATAATCGCGGGATAATCAACTACCTTACCTCTAAACTTATCAAAGGCATTGGGCCAAAAATCACAGAAAAAATCATCGAGAAATTCCGAAATGACACCGCAGATATCCTCGATAATCAACCCGAAAGATTAATAGAAATCCCCGGGATTAGCCAAACACGCTGTGATAGTCTCTGTGAACAACTCCGCGAGCAAAAAAATCTTAGGACTACTCTACTCTTCCTACAACAGTACAACATTGCGATTCATTACGGTGTAAAAATCTATAAGAAGTATAAAGAGAACTCTATAGAAAAAATATGTGAAGATCCTTTTCTTCTTGCTAGAGAAATGGAGGGCATCGGATTTAAAACTGCTGATCTTATAGCAACACGTCTTGGCGTGCCTTTAAACTCACAAAGCCGATTATGTGCCGGAATACAATATTCCCTAGAAGAACTCCAAGAAGACGGTCATACTTGCTACCCCTTACAAAGTCTGGCGCAGTTAGTAGAGAAACTACTCAATCAAGATATTCCAGAAAAACTCATACGCATTGAAGAAATCATTTCTCAAGTGTACATCATGCAAGAGAAAAATCTTCTTCATATCGAAGAGTTAGAAAACACCCCCTACGTGTGGGTAAAACATATTTACCTAGCAGAAAAAACAGTAGTTTCTGATTTAAAACGTATTTTATTTTCCTCAAGGAAAATCCGCCCTATAGATAGCGATAAAGCCATTCAATGGGTTGAGGAAAACTTAAGTATACATTTAGAGCAAAACCAGAAAGAAGCTATTCGTGCGTGTTTTTCAGAAAAAATTCATATTATTACTGGAGGACCAGGAACAGGGAAAAGTACCATCACTAAGGCTATACTCAAGATATTTGAGCAAGTGACTTATAAAATCATTTTAGCAGCTCCTACAGGAAAAGCTGCAAAACGCATGACAGAAATTACTGGAAAACACTCGGTAACTATCCATGCACTATTACAATATGATTTTAAAACACGGTCTTTTCGTAAGAACTACGAAAACCCTATAGATTGCGATCTCATCATTGTCGATGAATCTGGAATGATGGATACCTATCTTTTATATCATTTCTTAAAAGCTCTTCCTGATCATGTGATCGTTATATTCATTGGAGATGTACACCAACTTCCTAGTATCGGCCCTGGCAATATCCTAAAAGATATTATCAATTCTAAAAAGATTACCGTGACTAAGCTCAATAAGATTTTCCGTCAGGTCCACGACTCTAACATCATTATCAATGCTCATAAAGTCAATGAAGGTGAGTTTCCTGTCCTATATTCTGAATCAGGCCGGAAAGATTTCTTATTTTTCCAAAAGGAAGATCCTCAAGAAGCTGTAGACCATATTGTCCATCTAGTGACACAGTTCATCCCTAAGAAATACCATATCTATCCCAAAGATATTCAAATTCTTGCGCCCATGAAAAAGGGGGTCTTAGGAATTCATAATCTTAATCGAGTCCTAAAATCCGCTTTAAATCCTAAGCAGGCAACTCTCCACGGGAGGTTTCATTCCTATGCTGTAGGAGATAAGGTTATGCAAATCCGCAACAACTACAATAAAGAAATATTTAATGGAGATATTGGGTATATCTCTATGATTAACTTTGAAAATAAACGCGTTGTAGTGAATATGGAAGGAAAGTATGTCGTCTATTCCTTCTCAGAGCTGGATGATTTGGTTTTAGCCTATGCTACCTCAGTGCATAAATACCAAGGAAGTGAAAGTCCGTGTATTATCCTCCCTATACACACTTCACATTTTATGATGCTTTACAGGAACCTGCTCTACACGGCCATCACGAGAGGAAAACAACTCGTAGTCTTAGTCGGAACGAAAAAAGCCATTGCTATAGCCACAAGAAATGATAAGGTACAACACCGCTGTACGGGACTCTTGCAAGCTCTTGAACAACTTACTCAGCCCCAATATCAGAAACATTATCATTAAATGAAAATAGACTAGTCCACGATCGTAAATAATAACTGAGGAGTTGTTAAGGAAAATACCTCTTCAGAAAAGTTCAAAAACTCTATGTTCCAAAGATCCATAACTCGATCCTTATCCAGACTCTCCAGTTTTAAAGATTTTGGAGAAAGCATACGCCATATTTCCCAAGCTGTTCCTGGAATAATGGGATAAGAAATCAATGCCAATAACTTTTGACAGTAACATGCACAAAAGAGTATGGCCTCTACACGATGGGTAAAACCTTCTTTCAGCAGCTTCCACGGCGCCTGATCATTAAAGTATACATTTCCTAATGCTGCTAACTCCATAATTGCACAGCATGCCTTACGTAAGCTGTACTTACTATAATGCTCCTGAGCATCTCGAACGATCTTCTGTGCATGATCTAAGAACTTTCTATCTTGATCTTCTAAGAGATCTGTTGAATATGCTAGTTCCTTGAACCCATTTTTCTCAGCAAATGCAAGAACTCTATTAATAAAATTCCCGAACTTGCCTACAAGCTCTGAATTACATCGAGTTTTAAAATCTATAAAGGTAAATTCGCTATCAGATGTCTCTGGAGCTGTTGCTGCTAAAACATAACGTAGTTTATCAAGAGAATACGTATCCAAAAAAGAATCGATATCTACATAATTCCCTTCGGACTTACTAAACTGGTAGCCTTCAAGCAGATAGAACTCAGAAGACACTAAAGCATCCATCTTCTTGTAGGGGATACTCTGACCTAATTCCATAGCTGGAAATATTGCCGCATGGAAAGGAATATTATCCTTGCCGATAAACTGCACATACTCTGTAGACTCTTCCAACCAAAAATCTTTCCAAGCATCAGGATTACTCAGAGATGCAGCCCAATCCATAGTTCCGCTAATATAGCCAATTGGAGCATCAAACCATACATAAAATACCTTGTTAGGAAAATCCGGAACGGGAATTCCCCAAGATAAATCTCTGGTAATCGCGCGTGGGCGTAAATTCTTTATATAATCTGTAACAAACTTACGAACATGTTCTGGTAAATAACACGTATCGATATATGCCAATAAAGGATCCACCATACGTTCTAAATGCAGAAACGCATGTTCAGTTTCTTTAAGAACAAGTTGAGATCCTGATAATTTAGATCGCGGATTAACTAAATCTGTAGCCTCATAGTCAGCGCCACATTTTTGACACTCATCACCACGAGCTCCATCAAATCCACATTTAGGACACGTGCCCTCTACGTAACGATCAGCAAGAAAACGGTTTTCTTCTTCAGAATATAACTGAAGAGAGATTTGATTTTCGATCAGACCTTTGGATTTCAATTCTTTATAAAAATCTTGGACCAGATCTTTATGAAAAGGGTTTGTAGTACGCGAGAAGAAATCTATCGAAATCCCTAACTTATCAAAAGTATCCTTATGTATCTTATGATACATATCCACATACTCTTGGTATCCCATACCTGCGCGTTCTGCATTCAATGTGATCGCTATTCCGTACTCGTCAGAACCACAAATATAAAGAACATCATCCCCTAACAATCTACGAAATCTCGCATAGACATCAGCGGGTAAGTAGGCTCCAGCTATATGTCCAAAGTGCAAAGGTCCATTTGCATAGGGTAATGCCGAGGTAATTAAGACACGTGAAGGCATTATTTCACGTCACTCCATGTATAAGCGGAAGGGTCTTTTCTTCTTCCTGAAGTACCACCTTCTCGTTTTTTCTCAGTAGTTGGAGTAGACACATGTTCGGTATCTTCTTCTATATAATCCGCTTGTACGCCTTCTTTTTCTAATAAAACTAAAGCTTCAATAGCAGCATTAGAAGAACGCACATCACCTTTTGCTATCCTAATTTTTGCCTGCTTAATCGCGTAATTCACTAAATTAAACGGGCTGTCAAACAACTGGTTTAACTTTTCATTGGTTAAACGATCTTTGTTAGTCATAATACGTTCCTATGTTCTTCTGCTATAAAAATACTTTTCAAAACCTCGTAAGATTTCTCCAAATCATCATTGATAATGACGTATTCAAATTTATTAGCCGCAGCTTGTTCAATAAGACTATGCTGCAACCGCTCTTGTCTTTGAGTATCTTGTTCTGATCCTCTTTGTTTTAGACGCCTTTCTAGCTCTTCCTGAGATGGCGCAGAAATAAAAATCGTCACTGTGGGAATTTTACTCCGCAAGACCAAAGCTCCTTCCACGTCAATAACCGCAACCGCGTGTCTCCCAGATTTCCAAATTTCATCAATCCCTAAACGACTCGTTCCGTAATACTCTCCAAAAAGTGCTACCCACTCAAGAAAATCATCATTGTCTAAGCGTCGTTGAAACTCCTCTTGAGAAACAAACTGATAATCTACTCCAGGAACTTCTTCAGGACGAGGTGCTCGTGTTGTAAGTGATAAAGTCTTCTGAAAAGAATCTGGAAATTCTTGAGCCAACATACGTACTAGCGTTGTTTTCCCAGCTCCAGCAGGAGCACTAATAGTAAATAATTTTGGTACGCATAGGGGATGATCGGGAGAAAAAGGAACACGAACTTTATCTTTCATAAACTATTAGAATACCTGCCTCACAGGAGCAAAACTTTTTCTATGACAATCACAAGGGCCAAAAGCCTTCAATGCCGCTAAATGAGCGGCTGTACCGTATCCCTTATGCTTATCAAAGCCATAATTAGGATAAAGCTGATGAAGCTCCCGCATTAAATCATCTCTATATTCTTTAGCTATAATCGATGCCGCAGCTATAGATGCAGACTTGGAATCTCCTTGAATAATCTTCTTACACGGAATCTTATGGGGTAGATGCAAACCATCCACTAGAAGAAAATCGGGATGAATAGGTAGATTAGCTATAGCTACTGCCATAGCTTCCTTGGTTGCTTCAAGGATGTTAATCTCGTCTATTCTTTCTACAGAGACAACTCCAAGTCCATAATATACCTCAGGATCATTCACAAGAATATCGCGAATTTTGCCTCTTTCTTTAGGTGTGAGCTTTTTGCTATCGTTCACTCCGGCAAACACCTTGCCTCGAGGAAGAATACAAGCTGCTGCAACCACAGGCCCAGCTAGAGGGCCTCTACCGACCTCATCTATCCCAGCTATGAGAGAAAAACCTTCACGGAAAACTTCTTCTTCGAAGATAGTTTTAGATAGAAACAGCTGTTCTGCATCCATAGCTAGCGTGTTCATAGATCGGTGTATCTTAAATAAAATGAGAAATCAGCTAAATTCAGTCGTTATAACTATTTCTTGGAAGATCTAGGACCAATATACTCTTTAACTTTAGCAGCTTTACCAGTTTTACCCTTCAAGTAGTACAGACGAGCACGAGAAACCTTACCGCGTTTCACTACTTCAATGCCAACAATCTTAGGACTATGAAGTAAAAAACTTTTTTCCATGCCTTCTCCGTAGGCTACCCGGTGTAAAGAAACCACTTCTCCAGCTCCTCCACCCTTACGAGCCATCACTGTACCTTGGAATGTCTGTGTTCGTTCTTTACCACCATCTACAATTTTTGTAGCTACACGAATGGTATCCCCAACACAAAAATCCGTAAGAATTTCTTTTCGAAGTTGTTCTTCTTGCAATTCCTTTATTAAGTTCCCCATATACTTCACCTACATTCTCTATTTCTATTCTGCCTGTTTGCAAGAGATAGCCCATAAATGGCCGTCAAAATCACGAACTAATCTCACCTCTCCACGATCGTCAGCTTGTTCTAGAGTGCCTCCAAGCATTTTCCATCGTCCTAAAAAACTAAAAAAGTCGTCTTTACAATCTAGTCGAAGCGACAAAAGGACTATATTTTTATTTTTTAATCCTACCTCTTGCAAATGTATTGTCATTTGCGTCTTCCCAGGGATCTGCAGTCTATCATTGACAGGTTGATTTAATCTAAACATCTTAGAATAAAATTTGCGCGACCGATTGAGGTCTTCAACCTCTAAAATTACCGCACTTTCCCCTTCTAGCACAGACTGTTGGAGATCAGACTCCTGCTGAGTTACTTCCTCGTTGTCCCGATCATAAAGATAACGGATATAGAGATCAGGACGTCTTTCTCTGGTTCTATCTAAACTTATTTGCTTTCTCCACTTGGAAATCGCTTGGTGATCCCCATGAAGAAGCACTTCAGGAACCTCGCGCCCTTCGAATATTCGAGGACGTGTATATTGAGGCCCCTCTAACAACCCGTTTTCCATAGAGTCCGCATCCGCACTCCCTTGATTCCCTAACACTCCGGGAATAAAGCGAGATAAAGCATCAATTACAACTAAAGCCGCGATGCCTCCGTTAGTTAAAACGTAATCCCCTATACTTATCTCTTCATCGACTTCACTTTCTAAGGCTCTTTCGTCAACACCTTCGTAATGCCCGCATAAGAATATCAAATGGGAGCATTTTGCTAATTCACGGCTCTTTTCTGCTGTTAAAAGCTTTCCTTGAGGAGAAAGATACACCACCTTAGAATCACTTCTTTTCACATGCCTTATTGCCTTTACTACAGGCTCAGCCATAAGAAGCATCCCATCATTATGAAAAGGAGCATCATCTACCTGCTTCCACTTACCCAATCCAAACTCTCGTATATCCCTGGATTGAATTTCTAACAGCCCTCTCTTAATAGCCCTCCCTAAAATACTCGAGCGCAAAGGACTATCAAAATACTCTGGGAATAAAGAAAGTATATCAATCTTCATCCCGAGACCAAAAAATTATTTAACGACACTTTGTTTTGCTTCAGCTCTTTTTAAAGAACGACGCTGACGATAAGCACGGCGTTTTTGGCATACAGCAGCTTTACGAGCCATTTTCTTAGCCATTAATTCACAGTAAACTCCAGGAGCTCCTTGCTTAATCAAAACAGCAGCCTTCTCTGTAAGTTCGGCTCCCTGATTTAGCCAGTGAAAGATTCGCTCGCTTTTCAATTGATAATTCACTGTACTGTGAGGATCGTACCAACCCAATAATTCGATATATCTACCATCACGAGGAGACTCAACGTCAGCAAGTACTAGTCTATAGACTACGTGATTTCTTCGTCCTTGTTGTCGTAAACGAATTTTTAACGCCACAGGTTTCCTCCAGACATTTTCTTTTTCATTTGTTCTATTCTCTCTTTACTCATATTTTTAAAAAACTTTTTAGATTGCATCATACGCTTCCGGAATTGATTTACATCACCTAAAGTCAATCCACAACCCGATGCTATTCTTTTCATGCGACTCATATCTAAATCGACTTCTTCTTTTCTCTCTTGAGGAGTCATAGAAAGAATGATCGCTTCTGTTTTTTTCATATGCTCTTCGGAATCCGCTATCTCTTTATCGCTAGGTTTAGCGCCACCAAAACTTGGCATCATTCCCATGAGTTTTCTAAGTGGACCCATGCGTCGAAACGCCTTAATCTGCTTATAATAATCTTCATAAGTAAAGGTCGATTCTATTAGCTTCTTCCCGAGTTCTTCGTCTTCTTCTTCAGAAATACATTCACGCATTTTTTGTACAAAATGCACGGTATCTCCCATACCTAAAATGCGATCCGCCATCGATTCCGCATTAAAAGGTCGAAGATCTTGTATTCTCTCACCGCATCCCTCAAATTTTATTGGTTTCCCCAATAAACTTTTCATAGATAATACGGCGCCGGCGCGAGCATCACCGTCTGTCATGGAGATAATCACTCCAGTCAAGTCTAAATAATTATCAAAGGCTTTTGCTGTAGAAACAGCGTCCTGTCCCATCGCTAAATTCATAACAAAAAGCCTTTCACATGCATGAGATACTTTTTGTATGGAGGCTAATTCTTCCATTAACACTTCATCAACATGCAAACGACCTGCTGTATCAATCAAAACAAGATCATGCCCTTCCTGTTTAGCGTAATCTAGAGCCTGAGAAACCACTTTTACAGGATCTTGTCCTTCGCTATTGTAAAGCTCAGCTTTAGTTTTTGAAATTAAGTTTCTCAATTGCTCTACTGCTGCAAAGCGTTTCAAGTCGCAGGGAACGACAAGCACTTTCTTTGCTTTACGTTCCTCTAAAACATAAGCTGCAAGCTTAGCGCAGGTCGTAGTTTTTCCTGTTCCTTGTAAGCCACAAAGTAAAATTACCCCAGGATTCCCAGAAGTATTTAAATCAGTTTTATCACCGAGTAGTTCTGTCAATTCTTCGTGTAAATACCGTATGAATTGTTGTCCGGGCGAAACATGTTTCCAGACTTCTTCTCCGAGAACTTTTTCCTTTACCTTGGCAATAAAACTTTTAACCACATGATAATTCACATCGGCGTCCAACAACGCCAATCGGACTTCCCGGATCGCTTCAGAGATATTTTCTTCAGTAATTCTACGTGAGGCAACCAGCGAAGAAAAAATTGAGGATAGTTTTTGCGATAAAGAACTGATCATCTACTGAGCAAAAATCAAGAATAATCTCATGAGGATACAGCATCACTTGCATGATTTTCAAGAAAAAAAATCCTATCGCATGCTGAGAGATCTTGGTGTATAGAACCACACACACCGTGATTTGCAAAAATTCTTTTTACTGCCTCTCCTTGACGATAACCAATTTCCAGCCAACCTACACCCCCGGGATGTAAAACAGCGTCTAAATCCCGAGCTATTCTTTCATAGAATTCCAATCCCGAACTGCCTCCCACCAAAGCTTTCCAGGGCTCATGACAACGAACTTCTGGATCTGTGCGCATAATTTCATCAAAAGAAAGGTAAGGAGGATTACAGACAAAAGCATCAGCTGGACAAGAAAAGGGGGCAAATAAGTCCCCTTCAAGAACGTCGACTTTTAGATTATTTTTAGAAGCATTGATTTTAGCTACAGCTACGGCTTTTGGACAAATGTCTGAAAGAACTACTTTAACATTTGGACAATACTTTTTTATAGATAATCCCAAACACCCACTACCACAACACACATCATAAAATGTTTGGATATGAGAATGCTGTGTTAAATATTGTATAATTTTTTCAGCGAGCAACTCTGTTTCCATTCTAGGGATCAGCACCCGAGAATCTACTTCTAGATCTAATTCTAAAAAACGTACACTACCATGAATATATGCTGTTGGAACACGTTCTGCTCTTTTCTGAATACGCATCCAATACATGTTTAGAGTATCGGAATTCAAACGTACGGATAATATTTGAGCTCTTGAAGTTATTCCAAGCAAATCCATCAAAATATCAACGGCTTCTCTATCTGAGAAAAGTACGCCACAATATTCTAAATAAGCAGCAGCTTCTTTAAGAATTTTCTTTGTTTCCATTTTGCAAAAGCTGGTGATAAGCATGGCTAACCAAAGCTGAGGTAATCGTATCCAAATCGCCTTCCATAACTTTATCTAAGCTATAAAGAGTCAGTCCTATTCTATGATCTGTCACGCGATTTTGTGAGAAATTATAAGTACGAATTCTTTCTGATCGATCTCCGCTACCCACTTGAGCCGACCGCATAGCCGAAGCTTCTTTATGACGGCGCTGCATTTCTGCATCACGTATACGTGCCTTCAAAATACGCATAGCCTTAGCTTTATTCTTATGCTGACTGCGTTCATCCTGGCAAGTAACAACAACGCCTGTGGGCAGGTGGGTGATTCTCACTGCAGAATCCGTAACATTGACGTGCTGTCCTCCAGCTCCCGAAGCTCTAAAGGTATCGATTTTTAAATCTTTTTCATCGATAAAAACTTCTTCATCATTTTCCGCAGGTTCTGGCAATACAGCAACAGTAATTGCAGAAGTATGCACACGACCTTGAGTTTCAGTTTCAGGGACCCTTTGAACACGGTGAGTTCCCGCTTCATACTGAAGTAAGCGCTTAACTCCAGTTCCTGAAATACCCATCACGTATTCTTTATATCCACCGATATCTGATTCGGAAGCGGAAAGTACTTCATACTTCCATCCTTTAGCAGACGCATATAGGTGATACATTCTTACGCAGTCCCCTACAAATAGAGCGGCTTCGTCTCCTCCTGTACCTGCACGTAATTCCATAATGACATTCAAATCGTCATCTGGATCGGGGGGGACCAATAAATTCTCTAAAATTTTATAGAGTTTATCAACCTCAGCTTTTCCCGATTGAATTCCCTCTTCTAGCATAGCTATCATCTCAGGATCTTTCTCCTGAGCTAAAGCTTGTTTATCATCACTCAGAATTTTTTCCTGAGCCACAACCCTATCATAGGTATTTTTTAACTCAGAAAGCCGTGCGTGCTCTTTACTTAAGAGGCTATACTCTTTGGGGTTATCAAAAATCTCTGGATTAGAGATTTTAGCTTCCACTTCCTCGAGACGTTTCAAATACTCTAGAATCTTTTTTTGCATGTATCACTTCTCAATCAAGAGTTCTTGGCATGATTCCAGCTAAGCATGCCAGGAGTTCTTAAGTTAATTTCTTAAATTATCTACCTGATGTAAGTAGGCCATCCCTTAATGAAAACATTCTATTATGGAGTCGCTATATCGTCGGATCAAACCCACTGTAAATAAAGCTTTTGATTACTTTATAAATTGGTACTTGGGTCATAGTTTTATCATATTTTGTCAATATGCGTCACTGCAAACAAAAAAAGGTTACTAATTACTCTATTTGTTGAATAACTATGAGCGTTCCCAACTAGGGCATTAAATGACAAAACACGTTTCAATACACCCTAATCACAGGGGAAATGACAACGTGTTTACAAAAACATTGAAGATGAAAAGAAGAAATTACTTCTTTTTCTTTACAGGGGCTTTTTTCTTAGCTTTAACTACAGGTGCTTCTTCAACAGCAGCCTGGGAGGGTTGTGCGGGCTTTACATTACTGTAACGCTTTAAGAATTTGTCTACTCGACCCTCAGCGTCTACTAATCTCTTACTTCCTGTGAAGAAAGGATGTGAAGCTGAAGAGACGCTCACGTAACATACAGGGTACTCTTGTCCTTCAAACACTTCCGTTTTATCGCTTTGATATGTAGATCCGCAAACAAATTTATATCCTGTAGAAGAGTCTACAAATAAAACTTGTTGATAGTTGGGATGGGTGTTCTTTTTCATATTGACAACTCCAAAATCACCATCTTATGGTATGTGGGTAACAACATCATGAAATACTAAGGGAAAAGAGTACAGTAATACTTTATGAAAAAGCAAGAAAAAACACGTTTATTTCCTCTATTCCAAAGACTTTTCATTCTAGTTATTTTCCTTTGTCCTTTTTCCGCTTTTTCTCAGTCTTCCCATTCTCTAAAAAAAAATTTGTTTCGTGCTCAAGCTGGAGATTACGCAGTCTTTAGCAAGGGGGGACAAAAGTTTTTTTTATTTGTAAAATCCATAGCAGAAGAGACTGTGTGGATAGAAATGACAGAGTTTCCACATTTGTCACAACAAGACCGTACCCTATTGAAAAATACCCCATGGAAAACTTTAATTAGTAGTCTACACTCACCCAGAAGAGTTTTTGTAATTTCTCTGTCAAATCAAGACTTGCGTATCTTCTCTTTAAATCTAAAAACGCAACAACTGCAGCAGATTCACACAGATGATCTTCCTCTGTTTTCCACGCTTGTACAACTTTCTTTAAACGAAGCTCCTGCGCATCTAACAAAGACACAGGGGAAAAATAACGACCCATGGTCCCCTAGAATTACTCTAGAAGGAAATTCTGCAGTTAAAATGCCTGTGCAAGCTTGGCATGCACATTGGCCCAAAGATTCTTCTATTTTATCAGAGAAAAACGTGCTTATGTATTTTACAGCCTGTGAGATCTCTGTTTTCCCTCTATGGACAAGTATAGAAACTCCCAAGGGTCCGGTTGTCTTACGAACTATTGATGTGGGTCATAATGCTATATCTCCATATTCCTACAGCATTCCCAAGATATAAAATCCTTTCCAAAACCCTGTCTGGATGCCTTCTATAGATTCAACTTTGAAAATCGAGAAATTCTTAAACTTATCTAGAAAATATTTTTGATTGAAAAATCTAATAGAGTAAAATGGCTATCATGGTTTTTGTTAGACGTGCGCATTTTAATTTTAATACTAGAATTAAATGTGTATGACTTTCGTCTACTCTAGGTGCGCTAAGTATGGCCACAATTCCGATTAGGGAAATTCCCTTTTCGAACCTCCATATATGGTTATGGAGAAATTCAAACTCAGAAAGTAATTAAGGGTTTCACTAGGCATCTTCATGAAAGATCGGTTTTCTTTAAATAAAAGTCGTCAGATACTTCACTCAACATATAAATTACTCAAAAGTAAAAAACTTGCTCAAGATCCCGACTCTAAACAAGAGCTACATAAGTTATTAGAACAACTTGAAGAAGCCATTTTTCAACAAGATCAGGAAGCAGCTAGTCAACTCGCACGGCAAGCTCAGCAATTCAGCAAGCGCTATCCCGCTTCTTTTGCAAAAAAATCATGGGAACTGACTAAAGCCATTCTTTTTGCTGCCTTAGCAGCTTTTCTTATTCGCCAATTTTGGTTTGAACTTTATGAAGTTCCCACAGGATCCATGCGTCCAACTATTTTAGAACAAGACCGGATGATTGTTTCTAAAACCACTTTCGGCTTACATTTCCCGTTTAAGAAAAAACCTTGGGGATTTCGTCCTGAAGCTGTTACTCGTGGAGGTCTTGTAGTCTTTACTGTTGGTGATCTTCCCATTTCCAACTCCGATACCAAGTATTTTGGATTCATTCCAGGGAAGAAACGTTATATTAAGCGCTGTATGGGGAAACCAGGCGACACCCTGTATTTTTACGGGGGTAAAATTTACGGCTTAGATAAAGAAGGTTCGGTTATTCATTTCCCCAATGATTTTGGTTTAGAGCATCTCTATCACGTTCCTTACATATCTTTTGATGGGTCAGTAGAGATCGTAAATAGCAACAAAACTACCGCTTATTTTAAACAAATGCACCAACCGTGTGGGAAACTTTCCTTGCCTCAAGAAGGTCCTTACGGCCAATTTTTCCATAAAGGTGTTTGGCACAATGACACCCCAAATGCATTAAAACAGCACCACGCTTCTCCGGTGAGTTATGCTGATCTGTTTGGTATGGGCAACTATGCTATGGTGCGCATTCTGACACATAAACAAGCGAGCTTATGTCATACGTTACCTAATGCAACAACGCAGGCATATTTAGAGATATCTCATACTCCAAACGTTTCCTATCCCACGCCAAATCTTCAGCATTATCACAATCAGATTGTTCCTACAATACAACCGATGAAAACGCTACTTCCCTTACGCCAGGAACATATTCACCTGATTAGGAATAATCTAACCACATCACGATTTGTGATTTCTGATGGTGTTGCTTATAAATACCAACCATTTGCAACAGATCCAGAGGGATCCGCTAAACTCTACGGTCTTCCTTTTCCCGGAGTAGATGATGGTTGTTATGAGTATTCCAAGGGAGAAGCTTACAAAATAGGTTTCGGAGGCATGCGTTATAAACTTAAACCTACGCATCCTTTAATGCAGTTAAATGATAACCAAGTAATTGATTTATTTAACTGTGGTGTTAATTTTAGTTCTTTCTTCATCCCGAAAAATCCTAAATACAATCCTTTGCCTAACCGTTATGCATTTTATAACCAGGGGAATCTTTATATTATGGACTCTCCTATTTTCATTAAAAATGATCCCGCTTTGCAAAAGTTTGTAGAATCTGAAAAAACAAAACAGGAAGAATCTTCAGAAGATCGTCCTTATATAGGCTTTATTGACAGAGGTCCTCCTCCTCAAGATCCAGAACAATTCGCAGAGTTTATTCACAATTTCGGAATACAAATTCCTGAGAACCACGTTTTGGTTTTAGGAGATAATTACCCTATGAGTGCTGATAGCAGAGAGTTTGGCTTTGTGCCTTTAGAAAACCTCTTAGGGTCACCTTTATGGATTTTCTGGCCTTTGGGACATTTTGGACGTTTAAAAAATGTTCCCGCACCAACTACACTTCCGGGATATCTAGTTAATAGTCTGGCTTTAGGATTCTTTATTTGTATATTTGGGTACATGCGCTATCAACGACACCATCGTCTGTTCCCCAAGAATAATAAGAAAAAATAAAAAAGAAGACTCTCCTAACGGAGGGTCTTCTTTTCTCTATGTAGAAAGAATGTTAGAGCTTAATGTGGTCTAGCAGCTACTTCGATTGCGATAACTGTAGGATGACCGTTAATGTCCCATTCTTCTCCTTCGAGAATATCGACAAATTCCCATTGAGTAGTTAAAGTCTCCTCACAAATATAATCTACATAGTGTACAAACGCTTTTCTCACATCTTCTGATGTTTGTATTCGCAAGACAATACGATCAGAAACATGAAGTTTCTGATTACGACGCATAGTATTGATTTTATTCACCAATTCTCGAGAAATCGCCTCAACAATAAGCTCTTCAGTCAATTGACAATCAAGAACAACAGTAAACAACGAAGAACTACGAGCAACATAACCTGGATCGGTTTCCCAGGAAATCAATACATCATCCATATTTAAAATAAGCTCTTCAGAACCTAAATTAAGAGAGATATATTCCTGTTTTAACAACAGTTGTATTTGTTCTTGAGAAAGAGAAGCCAAAGCTTTTTGTATATCCTTGATCTTCTCTCCAACTCTTCTACCTAGAGACCGAAAGTTAGGTTTCACCGTTGTTTTTACAAAACTTGGTGCTTCCTTATAAAATACAATATTTTTGACATTCAGCTCTTCTGCAATAAGCTGCTCAAAAGAAGCTAACTCATCCAAACGATCTTTAGGACCTACTACATAGAAATTCGCCAAAGGTTGACGTACTTTTAACTTATGCTCTTTCCTTAAGGAATGCCCTAACCCGACAATCTCTCTAGCATCACCCATACGCTGTTCTAAATCTGGAAATACCTTAGCAAGGTCAACGTGTGGGAAATCACAAAGATGTACTGACTCCAAAGAGTTTTCTGTTTTTATCTGCTGGTATATATCTTCTGAGATGAAAGGAATGAAAGGAGCGATCACTCTACAGAAAACAGTCAGCACCTCATAGAGTGTTGCAAAAGCTGCTCTTCTATCTGGGGTATCTGCAGATTCCCAAAAACGTCGACGACAACGACGAATATACCAATTTGTTAGATCATCAATAAAAGTAACAAAAGGATTCACAGCGGTATTCAAATTGTAAGAGCTCATACTTTCACGAACCTTACCAACAACAGTATAAAGATTAGAGAGAATCCATTTATCAATTTCACTGTAACTAATCTCTTCTTTATCGTAATTGTTAGCATCAAAACCGTATAAATCCGTATAGGTTTTGAAAAATGATAATACATTTGTTAAAGGTAATAGAACTTGCTTGAGGACAGATTCAACACCTTTATCAGAAAAACGTAAATCTTCTGCTTTAACAACAACGCTATCCAATAAATACAACCGCAAAGCATCGGCGCCATAAGTATTCATTATGCTCATAGGGCTCGGATAGTTATTTAACCTCTTCGACATCTTATTGCCGTCTTCAGCTAAAACAATACCATTAACTATCGCATTCTTAAACGCAGGCTGATCGAATAAAGCTGCTGAAATAACAGTTAAAGTATAGAACCATCCTCGCGTCTGATCTAAACCTTCGGCAATAAAATCTGCAGGAAATCCAGATTCAGTAGCTTCTTGATTTTCAAAAGGATAATGATTCTGAGCATAAGGCATAGCTCCTGAATCAAACCAGCAGTCAAATACGTAAGGTACGCGATGGAATGACTTCCCATCTTTTTCAACTTTTAATTGGTCAACAAAATGACAATGTAGATCGGAAACCTTCTCTCCAGTGAGCTTCTCAAGCTCTTCTACAGAGCCTATAACTAAGATTTCTCCATCCTTACTTTTCCAAACAGGAATTGGTGTTCCCCAATAACGATTTCTACTAATGGCCCAATCTCTAGCTCCTTCCAACCACTTACCAAAACGTCCTTCTTTAATGTGTTCTGGCACCCAATGGATTTTTTTGTTCGCTTGCAACATTTTATCTTTGATCTTCTCAACGGAAACGAACCAAGAATTCACCGTTTTATAAATCAATGGTGTATCTGTTCTCCAGCAGAAAGGATACCGGTGCATTATCGTACCGTGATAAAACACCTTGCCTTGAGTTTTTAAAGACTTGATAATTCCCTTATCACAACTCTTAATGTATTGCCCTTGATATTCAGGTATCTCTTCAGTAAAACAGCCGTGATTATCTACAGGACAGACCATGGGAACACGGTGCTCTTTGCAGACAAAGAAATCTGCCTCACCGAACGCAGGAGCCATATGGACCACTCCCGTACCCTCGCTCTCCTCTACAAACGAGCCAGGAAGAATTTTATAAGCGCCTTCCGCACGTTTCTGCTCAAAAAAGTTAAAGGGTGGCTCATAGCTTTTCCCAATCAATGTTGTTCCTGGGAAACTTTCTATAACTTCATATGTATCGGGGTCGGAAAACCACCGCGATAGACATCCTTGCCCTAAAATCCATTGCTCACCGGAAACTTTATCAGCAACACGTACGTAAGTGATTTCAGGGTTCACAGCAACTGCCATATTCGACACTAACGTCCACGGTGTTGTGGTCCATACCAATAAAGACGCAGAATCCCCGTGTAAAGCAAACTTAATCACTACAGAAGGGTCATCAACTTCCTTGTAGTTTTGACCTGCTTCAAAATTTGATAGAGGTGTGCCCAACTTCGTAGAGAAGGGAACCACCTTAACACCTTCGTAAACTAACCCCTGATCATAAAGAGAACGGAATACCCACCAGACGCTTTCCATAAATGAGGCATCCATCGTTTTCCACGTAGCAGAAAAATCTACCCAGCGGCCTACACGATTTATATAATGCTCCCATTCATCAACGTAACGAAAAACAATTTTTCTGCACTCTTCGTTAAACCTAGCAACACCAAAATCCTCTATGGCCCCTGGAGTGGTAAGATTTAAAGATTTTTCTACTTCATACTCTACAGGAACACCATGACAATCCCAGCCGAATCTTCTAGGAACATAGTATCCATCCATAGTAGCAAAACGCCCAACAACGTCTTTAATTGTTCCAGCAAGAAGATGGCCATAATGAGGTAAACCTGTAGCAAATGGCGGGCCGTCATAAAAAGAATATAGGGTTCTCCCCTCTCTATTTTTTAATGATTTTTGAAAAATTTCTTGAGTTTTCCAAAAATTTAATATTCTTTCTTCTCTATTAGCAAGACTTTCCCTACTGCCTTCCCCTTCCGTATGCATATTGTATCCGTTGAGTGTGTTTTGATATAAAATCACTCTAAAAATAAAGATTTTTCAGGTTTTCGTCCACCTTGCCCTAGAGTTTGAGAAAAATTTTCCTTCTCTTGACAACATTTAAAATAGGGAGATACTTGAGTTGTACAAAAGCACAGGAAAGCTTACAATATACTCCGGGGGTGTATAGGTTTCGACTTGGGAATGAAGTGTTAATCGCATGCGGAGGGCGTTGGCTGGCCTCCTAAAAAGCCGACAAAACAATAAATGCCGAACCTAAGGCTGAATGCGAAATTATCAGTTTCTCTGAACTCTCTGAGCAAAGATTAGCTGCTTAATTAGCAAAAGTTGTTATTTAGATAACCTCTAGATAACCCGGTCCTCATGGACTCTACCAGAGGTTTGTGAAGTACCGTCATCTATCTGGTTGGAATCTACCTCCTCTAATTCTCAGGGGGGTTGATTCGAGATTATTGAGAGTCGTTGGTTTCCATAGATGTTCTTAGCTGAGGAAATGCAATGTAGTACCACTAGGGACTAAGCATGTAGAAGTTAGCAGGGAATTCACTAAGGACGAGAGTTCGAGTCTCTCCACCTCCATACTTTTCTAGTTATAGAAAGGCCTGGCCTCCAAGCACGCATTCTTTTTTATCTAAAGAAATACATCATCCTTTGAACTGCACAGTAACTTTAATCAGTATCTATTCGGAAACTTACTTTTTCATTATAGTTCTCAAATAAGTCAAACGCCTGCTGAAACTTGAACAAAGCATGAAAATTTCAGAACACACTGTCTTAATCATCAATCATTGTCATACTCCTACTGGCGAATTAGATCATTATTTTGGCTCCAACAAACAATACGTACTTCAAAACCCTCTATACCGCTCCTGTTTTGAATTATTCCTTAGCTACGTGCCAATTTTCAGTACTTTTACTGGAGTGCGTGCTTTATTAGGGATTGCAAATATTGAAAATGTTTTGCTCATTCCAACAAAAGGTCACAGTACAATATGCTCCATTGGACCTTGTGTGGATATTAATGAAGCTGTGCCCAAGATCCGCAAAAATGCTTGGTTAGAAATTTTGGGAATTAAAGGCTTTGTAGCTATCTTTCAAGCCATTCTTCAGGTTATACGCGTAGTTATTCGCTACTTCAATAAAGTCTGTGGGTGCATATCTCCGGCACGCGCAGTTATGAATTTCGTAAACCGGCCACTCTCTCCTCCAAAATCTGCTCAGGAGGAGCTCCAAGATTTTTTAGGACCTATGCAACTATAAAATAGTTGCAGCCGCAGCAGCAAGTTTAGAGCGCTCCGTACGCGTGAGAAACATATGGCCGTATAAAGATAAGTGATGGAACTTACCGACTAAGTAAGTAAGACCATTGGAATTCTCATCAAAGTACAAACTATCAATTTGCGTAGGGTCCCCAGTTAAAACAATTTTTGTGCCCTTACCTGCACGAGAAATGATTGTTTTAATCTCATGAGGAGTAAGATTTTGTGCTTCATCGATAATCATAAACACCTTTGGCAAAGACCGTCCACGAATATAGGTGAGCGCTTCCATTTCTAATTTTTTAGCCTCAATTAAAGACTGTAAAACTTCGGAAAAATCCCCCATCCCACCAATACTAAAAAGAAATTCCATATTATCGTAGATGGGCTGCATCCAATGAAGAAGCTTTTCTTCCTTAAGACCTGGAAGAAATCCAATATCCTTACCCATAGGGATAATAGGACGACTTACCAATAACTTATTATAATTTCCCTTATCAAATACCTGATACATAGCTGCAGCTAAAGCCAATACGGTTTTCCCAGACCCAGCTTGTCCCATAAGGGTAACTAACTTTATATCGTCTCTTAAAAGAAGATCCAACGCACATTTTTGTTCATTATTTAAAGGTTTTATTCCCCAAATTTTATCTGGAAGAGCTCTCAAAGAAACAATCCTTCCCTCAGTTTCATGATAACGACCAAGGGCAAAATAATTTTCTCCTCCAGAAATGAAAAAATATTCATTAGGCGCTGGAGCGATATCCAAAGGCACATCTAAGTACCCATGTGTATAAAAGTTCTCTACATCCGATGGGGATACAGTTAACTCACGATAACCACGATACAGAGATCTAAAAGAAAATCTCTTATTTTCATAATCTCTAGCTTCTATTCCAAGGGCCTCGGCTCGCACTCTACGTCCCAGACTTTTCGTAACAAAAACCATAGGTTCTCGTTGTGCGATCACTTGAAGAAGTTCTAACGTGAGAAGTTTTCTACGTTTTTCATCATTAGCTAAATTCGCAATAGAAGATACTTCTATACGCAATTCACTGCCATTGGGTAAAGAAATGCCTTCGGCATGATTACCTGACCTTTCAAGTAGTAAACGGATATTGCTCAAAGCTCGCGAAGCATTTTTTGCCGATTCATCACGATCTTTAGCAAAAGCCTCCAGCTCTTCAATTACAGTAAATGGAATAATGATGCGTGTATTCTCAAACGATGATAGGGCTTCAGGATCATAAATAAACACACTCGTATCAATGACCATTGTCTTCTTCATTCAGCTAACTCCTAACGAAATGGGCTCCAACCCTAATCAAATCATTTTATAACGACAAATATCTTTATTAGTAGAACGATGAAAATACTTAAACAAATACCTGGAGAATCTGCGCCGATGTTGACAAAAATTTATTAGAAACTTCTTGACCCTTTTATATAATTCTAAGTAAAAAAAACTCTATTCTTAATTCTTGCAAAAAGAAAAAACTGCCTGAATCTTTAGGAAGTTAGGTCATGAATTAGCAATCGATATTACGAATTGCTAATTCGATTGTAAAAAAAACAAAGCTTCCCTACAATGACGTTAAGCAATGACAGTAGAGTTCACCATTGGAGGTCGTCATGAAAGTGAAAATTAATGACCAATTGATTTGCATCCCTCCCTACATTTCCGCACGATGGAATCAAATAGCTTTTATCGAATCACAAGAAGGAGAAGTTCAAGGTCGGTCTACCCTCAAGTTGCATTTAATTGATGGAAAGACCATTTCTATACCTAACTTAGATCAGGCGATTATCGATATTGCTTTCCAAGAGCACCTTCTCCACTTAGAATCTTCTCAAATGATGCGCGATGAATCTGGCCGTGAAGACGACAAGCTGGGTATGTTAATCAATACCTTGCAACAATTATCCAAAGATACCGATGTGCAGATATTTGCTCATAAAAGCCTCATATCTCCTCTATTTTCAGGAACGAGTCCAATGGAAATGATCTTACAACATACTCCAGAACATAAGGATCATCCAGACGCTCCTGCGGATATTTTAGAGAAAATGGTGACGGTAATCCGTTCATTAGTAGGAAATAATCAAAACCTATTTCCTAAAGCAGAGCCTCATTGTAATTGCATGCACTGTCAGATTGCTAGAGTTATTAGTGAAGAAGAAGAAGCCACTGTATCCGAACAAGATTTATCTTTTCGCACATGGGATATCAGTCCGACAGGGAACAAATTGTATCTTGTTACCAATCCCCTAAATCCGAATGAGCAATTTAGTGTCTACTTAGGCACACCTATTGGATGTACATGTGGGCAGGTAAATTGTGAACATATTAAAGCTGTTCTCTATACTTAAGGTTCTACCTAATCTCGTTTGGTAAGATAATTGACTTTTTCACTGCAGTCGATATAATTCTTTTTTCTAGGGAGTACTTCCCCTAAAGGACTAGGTCACATCCTTGTATCGATTTCTAATGTGAATACACTGTAGGAGTAAAGCATGCGAACGCTATCGATTTCTATGCTTTTGTTTACCATCGGGTCAGGAATAAGTTCAGTAAGCTTGCATGCTGCACCTTCCACATCAAAGACTCCCGCTGCGCAAGTAGACAAGGCTTCCTTTGCTCCATTTACAGGAGAGATTAAAGGAAATCGTGTTCGTCTACGCTTAGCTCCTCATGTTGATAGTTCTATTGTAAAAGAACTATCCAAAGGTGATTATGTCGCTGTAATTGGTGAAAGTAAGGATTACTACATTGTTGCAGCACCCGAAGGTCTAAAAGGTTATGTATTTCGGACGTTTGTTTTAGACAATGTTATTGAAGGCGAACAAGTGAATGTACGTTTAGAGCCTTCAACATCAGCTCCTGTGCTTGCACGATTATCCCGAGGAACAGAAATCCAAGCAACATCCAACCAACCACAAGGAAAGTGGTTAGAGATTGCTTTACCTAACCAATGTGCTTTCTACGTTGCGAAAAACTTTGTTTCTCAGAAAGGCCCTATCGATATTTATAAACATAGACAAGGTCAGAAAAAAATCGCTTTAGACTTGCTAGATTCCGCTATGAATTTTGCTAAAGCAGAGTTACAGAAACCATTAGATGCGGTTGATCTAGAAGCTATTTATAAAAAGATTAACCTTATACAATCTGAAGAATTTAATGATGTCCCAGGTCTACAACCTCTAATACAAAAAGCTTTAGAGGAAATTCAAGATACTTACCTATCGAAGTCATTAACAAATCAAGATAATACGATAGGGAAACAACAAGTGTCCAACTCTTCTAATGTTGTTGACAGTATCGAGAAACCTACAACAGGATCGTTGTTATCTCGACATATCCGTAAGCAAACAACAATAAAAACTTCTCCAAAAACTCAAGGAAGAGAAAGCCTAGAATTGTCGTTGTTTAAAATTTGGGCGAGCATGCAACCCCAAGAAAACGCTAAAAAGCTTACTCAAGAAGCCTTCTATGAGGAAGAGAAAAAGAAAAAGCAAACTTTTGTTGGTGAGCTTGAAATTTATCCTCATGTCGTAAAAAACAATCCCGGGGATTTTTTACTTAAAGACAAAGAAAACACTATAGCATTCGTCTATGCAACAAAAATAGACTTAGAAAAATGGTTAGGAAAGAGAGTTTCTGTGGAATGCCTCCCTCGCCCAAACAACCATTTTGCTTTCCCTGCTTATTACATAATTAACATCAAAGAAATAGCTTCTTAAATTATTCGTCCGTACTCTCTTTTATATCTTCCAGTATCCAGCATGCAGGACAATTTAGAAGTAGAGTATCTTCTTTGATTCTATAGTACTTAATGCGTTGAGTCCCCTGGTCGTCTTTACTTGTATAGACAAGATGCATGCATCCTTGTCTGTCTAGATACGCACTAGGGTCTACGCTATAACCAGAGTCAATAAGCTTAGGATGATTCCAAGTTATTCCCTCATTATATGATGAGAAGCATGTAAGCCTCTCTCCTGCACGAGCACTATTCGCAAAAAGGTACAGTTTGCCATTTCTCCCGGATTGAACAGCAATACTATTGTCATAGCTGCGCCAGGGAAGGTTCTTGAGTTTTGACCAAGAGCTTCCTTGATTTGTCGATACAGCCATACAAATATAACTCTCTTCTACAGAAGCATTCCTAAAAAACAATGCGAGCTTATTCGACGTGAATTTTACAATTGCAGGTTCTATAGGAACTTGATTTCGCGAACCTCCTAAAATCGGACCCATACGTCCTTCCCAAGATTTAGAAAAGAAATTATAGATTTCAACCCAAGAGTCCCCTATCACCGCCTGACCAGGAATTTCATAAACATTGTACGAGGGAATGTATACGCGATTTCTTATCCTATCAACGTATGGAGGATTTCTAGTTGTTCCTTCTATTCCTGGAGGCAAGAGTCTATGCTCCAACCAATGAAATCCTGAATTAAAAGAAAAAGCTACATAAGGTTGACTTCTACTCTCTCCAACCTGTTGCTTTCTATAAAACAGCCAAATTTCTTGAGAGCTAATTCTTACTAATACAGGGTGGGAAAATAGGCCGGACTCTTGAGGAAAAATTTCATAAGGCTCTGACCATATCCCCAGGTCACAACGCCTTCCTATCAACTTATTGCTGTCGCAATCTTGCCAAACAACAAGAAGACGTCCCGAAGTCTCTACAATTGTCGACATTCCTGAAGTCCTGTTGTCAGAAGATAGCCAGAGCTCCTCACAGGGCTTATAAGTTTCTCCTGCATGTACAACCGCAGGAGAAAAGAATATTAAACAAATCCAGCCCTTCCACATAACTGCAACCTAAAAATAGAAAATAGGCAGCATGTTATAAAAATTTTAGAGTTTTTGTAATGGGTAAAAATACGTCATCTCTAAAACTTCTAATACACAGAAGGGAAATCTGTTTTCCCTCTGAAAACACGATAAATATACACACCATAGGCAGCTATAAACGGCAAACCAACCAGTACAATGACTAATAGGCTTTGCAAAGTTTTTGTGCTTGCTGCTGCATTATAAATCGTATAGCTATTCTCAGGGTCTACTGTAGAAAATAAGATATTTGGGAAAACCAAAGTTACAGCAGATAATATTAAAAGCAGTAAATTCAGCGAAGAATAGAGAAAAGCACAGCCATAACGTTCTCGAGATATGCAAGTTTTAGTTGCAAAGCAACAACCTAAAGTCATAGCCAATAAAAGTGTCAACAGAGGATATGTAGGGACACCAGCAAAACTACCTACTTGGAAAGAGTTCCCTTGTACTTGCGGTATCATGGCAAGTGTAGTACTAATTAACAGTAGATAAACAACTAAAAATGCTGACAAAACATAAGGAAAGCGTTTAATAATCCGCTGTTGTAATTCACCGGTAGTTTTCATTAAAACAAAAGTTACCCCATGAATTGCAAAAGCACAAACAACAAGAGCTCCACACAACAACGTATAGGGGCGGAAAAAGAGTATCCAAGATAATGAAGAATACGGAGTTGTAGGAGATATAGGCAATCCTAAGACCATATTCCCTACTATAACACCTAGGAAAAAGCTAATCATTATTCCGGATATGCAGAAAGTAACATCCCAAAAAGATTTCCATTTTGCTGACTCAGTCTTACTACGAAACTCTAAAGAACATCCCCGAAAGATATAAAGCAAAACTAAAGTCCATATTGGCATATAGAAAATAGATAGCAATGCACCATAAGCGGGGGGAAATCCTGCAAAAAGTCCGCCAAAAATAATAATCAGCCAGACCTCATTACCGTCCCAAATGGGTCCTATAGAGTTAAGTAATACGCGTCGTTCTTCATCTCCACGAGAGGTGAAATAGATTGTGCTCAAACCTAAATCAAAACCATCTCCTAGAGAATAAGCAAATACTGCAACCACTAGTATAGCGTACCAAGCTATTGGCAACATCGAAGTTAATGAAAATTCCATGATTATACTTCCACCTCATTAAGATCGTTTTGGTCTGGTCCTCGTTGTATTTTTTTACATAAAAGAAAGAGAAATAAAGATAAGAGACAAACAAACACCAAACTAAATAAAATCAGAGACTGCATAACCTGTTCTCCGCGGATTATAGGAGAAACAGCGTCCTTAGTTTTTAATAAGCCATAAACAACCCAGGGTTGTCTTCCCATTTCTGCAGCAAACCAGCCCACTTCATTACAGACCTCGGGGCAAAGAACAGAAAATGAAAGTATGGATAAGAAGAACGGTCTTAATGCCCAACGTTTTTTCTTATAGGCAAACCATGAAATGACCGCCAAAATCACCATAAGTCCCCATAGCATTACCATAAGATGGTAAAATTGGAATACCAGTTGCACGTTAGGCCACTCATCTTGTGGAATTTGATCTAAACCTGTAACCGGAGTCTTAGGATTTCTATGCACTAAGAATGAAAGACCTCCAGGAATAGGTAAGCCTATAACTTTTTGGTTTTTTACATCTACGTAACCAAACAAATAGATTGGGCTGTATTCTTCAGTTTTAAATATACCTTCAAAAGCAGCTAATTTTGCAGGTTGCGTCTTCGCAACACCACGTGCTGTAACATCTGCAGACCACAACTGCAAAATGAGCACGATAATACCAGTCAAGGCACCCAATTTTAATCCCTTAAGAGCAAATTCTACGTGGCGTTGTTTACGCAAATAATACGCACTTACGCTAATCACTAGGAAAATACCCGAAAGCCACGTGCCCAATACCACATGAATATAGCGATTTATACTTGAAGGTGAGAAGACTACTTGCCAAAATGAAGTCATCACAGGAACAAGCTGTCCGTTATGCATGGCCATTTCATAACCTGAAGGCGTTTGCATCCAAGAGTTAGCACACACTATCCAGAAAGCACTCATATGAGCTCCTAAAGCGACCATACACGTAGCGAAAAAGTGCATTTTCTTAGAAACTTTATGACGTCCAAATAGCAATACGCCTAAAAAGCCAGACTCTAAGAAAAAAGCGAAAATACCCTCACTTCCTAAAAGTGTTCCAAACACGTTCCCTGTATATTCAGAAAACCTCGACCAATTAGATCCAAAGGAAAAAATTTGCATGATTCCAGTGACAACGCCAACAACAAATGTTATTGCAAATACGCCAATCCAAAACCACGTCATTTGTTTATAGATATTCTTCTTCGTAACTAGATACAAGCCCTCCATTAGGACAAGCATCATACTGAGACCCATGCTCAAAGGAACAAACAGGTAATGAAATGCAATAAATAAACCAAACTGTATTCTAGATAAAATTACTGTATCCATCATGTCCGCCAGAAATCCGAGAACAAATAAAAAACCTGTAATGTGAAGTATATAACAAACTATTGCAACTATAAAATACTTTGCTGTTAACCTTTTTCTCTATATGCTACAGTAGTATATTACCTTCTTTTAGAAAGCAGTCCATTGCCATTAAGGTGAGAATCTCTTCGAGTATTCTTAAGAAACTAGTAAAACTATGCCCATAGATATTACTTACTATACAACGCCCTTATTAGAGATTGTTCTGATTTGGGTAATGTTAAATTATCTGTTAAAGTTCTTTTGGGGAACTCGAGCCATGGACGTTGTCTTTGGTTTGCTAGCTTTTCTATTTCTCTTTGTTCTCGCAGACAAGCTACATTTTCCTATTATCCGACGATTGATGCTCCATGTCGTTAATGTTGCTGCCATTGTCGTTTTTATTATTTTCCAGCCAGAAATCCGACTGGCTTTATCTCGTGTACGCTTTCATGGACGAAAGTTTGTTATTGATTTACAGGATCAATTTATTGAGCATCTAACTTCCTGCATTTATCAAATGTCTGAGAGACAAATTGGCGCTCTTGTTGTTCTTGAAAATAAAGATTCTTTCGATGAATTCTTAAGCTTTTCTTCCGTAAAAATTAATGCAGACTTTTCAGAAGAGCTTCTAGAAACAATTTTCGAACCTTCTTCTCCTCTGCATGATGGAGCTGTAATCCTCAGAGCAGAAACCATAGCCTATGCTCGTGTTGTTCTTCCCCTAGCCCAAGATACAACACAGTTATCTCGTTCTATGGGGACCCGTCATCGTGCAGCTTTAGGAGCTAGTCAACGTACCGATGCATTGATCATCATTGTCTCTGAAGAGAATGGTTATGTATCACTATCCCGCGATGGAATTTTGACTCGCGGAGTCAAGATGGATAGATTCAAAGCTGTGCTAAGAAGCATCCTTACTCTGAAAGAACAAAAACATAAACCCTTTAGCTCATGGATTTGGAAAAAATGATCGATTTCTTTTCTCGTTTTTTCATTCGTAATTGGCTGAGAAAGGTGGTGTCTTTGGGCTTTGCCATCATCATTTGGGTGCTCGTCGGGCAAACAGTAACTGTTACCCGAACGTTAAATAATATTCCTGTGCGTATTATTGACCTCAATCCAGATCAAACTGTATTAGGATTACAAAGTAACGGGTTATTAGATAAAAAAGTCTCTTTAACGATTACAGGGAATAAAAATACAGTTCATGATCTTCGTCCCACAAACTTGGAAGTCGTTATTAGTGCTACAGGACATTCAGAAAGCTGGATAGCAGCTATTGACAAGTACAATCTTGTCAGTCTTGATGGTGAAACTAATATCCGTAGAGATATTCAAAGTGTTTCTGCTGATGATATTTTTATTCGCCTTACACAATATGTCACCGAGGATATTACAGTAACGATTACGACTCCTGTAGGTAGTCCCCCTAAAGGTTACGAATACTTGGATGTTTGGCCAAAATATCTGATTCAAAAAGTTAGCGGTCCTAAAGAGTATGTCAACGCTCTTAAAGATCAAGGACTGGAACTCACGTTTAATCTCAATAAGGTATCTTTTGAAGAATTAGAAAGAAATCGTATTGCTCAAGGGAATCATGATGAAATTATCTTTCCTATTCCTGAGGAATGGAAAAAAATTCTCATCCCATTTGGGAATACAAATACATATGAGAACCTAAACGATCCTCAAGCAGATTTTTTACGTCTATTATTTTTAAAACAGGAATTTATTCCTCTAAATCTTAATCTCCCTGTTTTGCTTTTCTTCCCTGTGAAGTACAGCAACACTTTCAATCCTTTAGCCTATACTTTAGAACCTTCCCATCCAATTATTCTGAATCAGGGCATTTATCAAATTAATATCCCTCTTTATGTGAAAGACGTAAGTAAGCTTTTCTTAGATGTCGTAAAGAATAACATTGCTTTAGCCGTTGTTATGGCGCCCCCACATGAGAATAACTCTGTAAATTGGGCTGTAGAGTTTATAGATGAAAAGACTCTCGAGGATACCTTTGTTCAAGCAATCATGGCACAAGAACATGGAATTCTTCATGATTTCGCTTTGATTGATGAAACAGGAATACGTCATCGCTTCCGTGAATATCTAAGAAAACTTACCTTATTTGGCAAAGATGGATTTCCATTAAATCTTTCTGCAGAGATTTCTCATAATAAGGTGATTATTCGTTCAAAACCTACAGAAACCTCAAAGCTACATAAAAAGGATTGGTAGGAATTTCATTATATCTACCTCTTGAGATTTATAACTAACAGCTTAAATAAGCATAAAAATTATAAAAACAGTTGTCAGAGTTATTGAGACTATTATAGTGTCAATGCGAACGGCTCATTTAACTACTAAAAGAGCGTAATTTTTCATAAATAAAGAGACAGCGTTCTCACTTACCCCCAACCTCTTATTACGCTGTGTAGAGTAGGGATCCTAAATTATGTTGCGTCGTGCTAAGCAAAGCTTTGTAGACTTTTTCGTTTACTATCTAGGAATAACTGTAATCGGTATTTTCAAACATATTCCTCGTTCTTTGTTACATCGCTTAGGAAAAGCTCTAGGAACTCTCGTTTTTTATACTATCTCGGACTATAGAAAAACGGCTCTTACCAATTTAGCATTAGCTTTCCCTGATAAATCTTTTAAAGAAAGACAATCCATTGCTAAGCATTCGATACAACATGTAATGATTACTGTTTTAGAATTGTTAGCAGTAGAAGGACTCATTAGTCATCTTAATGATTTAATTTCCATAGCTACAGCAGAATCGCATCCTGAAGGATTTTCTTCGGACGAAGTGCTCACACACAAAGAATTACAAGATACCTTTTCTAAGCTCGATGAAAATGAAGGAGTTATCTTGTTTTGTGGCCACCAAGCAAACTGGGAACTGCCTTTTCTTTATATTACGAGAGACTATCCAGGTCTAGCCTTTGCTAAACCTATAAAAAACGCCCGGTTAAATAAAAAAATTTTTTCATTGAGGGAAATCTTTAAAGGGAAAATTGTTGCTCCGAAACAAGGAATCAATACTGCTCTTCAAGCCTTACAACAAGGGTATGTTATCGGCATCGTCGGTGATCAAGCATTACTGATCTCTTCTTATACTTATCCACTCTTCGGGCATGAAGCATTTACAACAACATCTCCCGCTTTACTCGCATATAAAACAGGCAAGCCTGTGATCGCCATATCCATATGCCGGAATAAAAACGGCTATACTATTGTTCCTAGCAAAAAGCTCTATGCTGATAAATCTCTTCCTATCAAAGATGCCACAACATCACTTATGAACAAGCTCATGAGTTTCTTAGAAACAGGCATAGCTCATAAGCCACAGCAATGGATGTGGATGCATAAACGATGGAAACGTAAACTGCACAAGGGGTTAAAAAAGAAATATGCCTATAGTCACATACTCGTTATTGTCAACTCTGGGGATCTTGATCACCTCGGACAATTTCTTTCTGACCTAGAGCGACTCTACTCAGGAGCTGCGTTAACATTAGCCTTATATAACCCGACTAAAGAAAAGATTTTTACCTCGAACCTACACCAATATACTATAAAAGAGTTTTCACATCTTGAAACTCTCTATGCTCTTCCCAATAGCTTTCCCGCTGTATTTGATTTAGCAGACCTTCCAGGACGCCTGCATAAGCATTTTAAGAAAACGGGATCAGTGGCTCTGTACACCCGAAAAGCATTAGAAAAGAAAATCTCCCAACCTACAGCTCCCTTAATTACAGCACTCAAGAAGTTTTCAAAAAATTCTTAACTTCCAAAAGAGTTTTTTTGCTTTTTTTTTTGATTTGCCCCAGAATGCTTTCGGTATTTTATAAATAAAAAGAATTTTATGTGCTTAACAGACTGTTTGGGATCCTCATTTGAATGTACTCTCAACTGCATCTGCAGTTGTCAAAACTCTCAGAATAATAAACGCGTTACAGCACTAATCTCCGCATTAGTCCTTGCAATATTAGCAATAACAGCTGTTGTTATTTTCTCATTAATATGCGCTGGTACGATTCATGTTCCTGAAACCCTTTGGGGAATCAGCAAGTACATCCTAACACCGATACTCCTCGCAATCGCCTTGGTAACGGCTTCGTTATCAGCAGGATGCTTCAAAGCAAGAAACCGCTTTTTATCTGCATAATCCTACGAGCATCAGCTTATTTAGCTGATGCTGAGACGATGTCATTAACTGTTGTCAATGTCAGATTATTGGTATCTTTCATTTGTGCTCCGCGACTTAACACTAAAACTTTATCGTAATTTGATAAAATTCCTCTTTCGATACCATAGACACAAGCTTGATGTCTCCAGACTGTACGATCCGACTCTTCGGTAAGCATAGGGTATACCCCCCACTCTAAAGCAAGTCGGTAGTATACAGACAGGTTTGGTGTAACAGCAATGATGGGGAAGCGTGGACGATACTTAGAAAGGAAAATCGGAGAGCCTCCAGATTCTGTATACACGATAATGGCTTTGGCTGCTGCCTTCTCAGCAATTTGAATTCCTGACAGCCCTATAGACTGAAGATAAGGAGATACCTTAACAGCACTCTCACTATCATTAATCTCTAGGAAAGACATGTAATTGAGGTTTTTTTCCGTTTCTTGAATTACAGAACGCATGATTTTCACAGCAGCTATAGGATGACTACCTGAAGCTGTTTCTCCTGATAGCATCACTGCAGATGTCCCATCATAAATAGCGTTCGCTATATCAGAAACCTCTGCACGCGTTGGCAATACATTGCGAATCATAGATTCTAACATCTGTGTAGCAGTAATACAAAAACGCCCTGTTTCACGAGAGACTTTTGCCATAAATTTTTGCAAACTAGGAACTTCCACAACAGACAGCTCGATTCCTAAATCCCCACGGGCAATCATAATCCCATCTGCAACTTTGGCAATCTGCGGGAAATTTTCTACACCTAGGCGATTTTCTATCTTAGCAATAATCGGCATATCCTCACGCCCACAATCTGCTAAGCACTTGCGCATACTCTCGATATCTTCAGCACAACGAACAAAGGAAGCCGCAATCACATCGACACCCTGATCTACTCCAAATTTAAGATCATGGATATCCTTATCGGTCATAAAAGGAAGAGCTAAATCAATTTCTCTGATACTTAAAGACTTATGAGACTTCAACTCTCCAGAATTAATAAATTCTAACTCTAACCAATCGTCACCAACAGAAGTGATAACAGCTTGGAGATACCCATCGTCTATCAAAACTTCAGTACCTTCACGAACAAAAGGGAAGACACATTGAGGATGTAAAGTGACTCCTCCTTCGAGCGATCCCTCGATCTCTTTCTCTACTAAAGTGATTTTCTGGCCTCGTGCTACCTTAATTGGCGTGGGAATCTTTCCTAAGCGAATTTCTGGACCTTTAGTGTCCAACATAATCGCTAAAGGGGCTCCTTTTTTCTCTCGCAACTCTTTAAGAAGATTTATTGTCTGACCATGACTTTCATGAGTACCATGACTAAAGTTTAACCTGGCGACGTTCATACCCGCGTCTAAAAGCCTCTCAAGCATTTCCGGAGTATTTGTTGCCGGACCTATAGTACAAATGATTTTCGTTCTTGCGATCATACTTCCCTAATTTATCAAACCAATCAAAAACTTTTTTTATCTTATAGCGAACATTCTTCTCTACTCAAGACACGATACATGATTTTATCTTAATTTGTACGTTGAAATCCCCAACTAAATACTATTTTATAGAATATATCGCGCATTCCTATCCTTGAATCAGGTAAAATGAAGGCTTGGATTTTTTTCTTTCTATAAAGTTAAAAGTAAATCAAACTAGTTTCTACTAAGTAGTTATAATTATCCATGTAGAAAATTTCTTCTTATTTCCAAAGTTATTATGAAATCTATGCCCAGCTTACCCGTTCGTATTTCTGGTATTACAGTTAGAAATCTGAAAAATATCTCTATAGAGTTTCTACCAGGAGAAATTGTTCTACTCACAGGAGTATCAGGATCTGGAAAATCTTCGTTAGCTTTTGATACTGTTTACGCTGCAGGAAGAAAACGGTATATATCCACTCTACCTTCATTTTTTGCGACGACTTTATCTTCTTTACCTGAACCTAACGTTGAAAGCATCCAAGGGTTATCTCCAACCATTGCTGTTAAGCAAAATCATTTTGCTTATCACTTTCATGCTACTGTCGGCAGTGTTACAGAACTTTCCCAACACCTTGCGTTGCTATTTTCTCTGGATGGGCAGGCTAGAGATCCTGTAAGCAACAAAGTGCTGCATCTACAAAGCAAAGAAAAGATTCTTGCAACACTTGAGAATATCCCTGAAGGCACGCAAATCACACTACTTGCTCCGTTACCAGATACCAGTAGCTCAGCAATTCAAGAGTGTGTCAGGCAGGGATATACGAAAATCCGTATGCATAATGAAATCTCATCCATCTATCCTTTTCTATCGTCTCCTCTGACTACTGATCACCCTGTCGATGTTGTCGTGGATTCTTTCATTAAAAATGAAAGTAACAATGCAAGAATGAAAGTCAGCTTATTCGCAGCGCTGCAACTAGGTCAGGGGCGCTGCTCTATACATTCCGGATCCCAAGAAGAAACCTTTTCTACACAAGTCTATATACCAGAAACCCAACAAACTTATACGCCATTAACACGACAATTGTTTTCTCCCCATAGCCTTGAAGATCGTTGTTTTAAGTGCCAGGGAACGGGAGTTCTTATTACTATTAAAGACCCTTCTCTTATTCAAAAGGATTTATCCATCCGGGAAAACTGTTGTAAGCTCGCTGGAAACTGCTCTACTTATTTTTACCATGCCCTTTATCAATCTCTGGCAGACACGTTAAACTTCAGCTTAGATACTCCTTGGAAACAGCTTCCTGAGCATATTCAGGACACCTTTCTCTACGGTCAAAACTCCCTAGTTCTTCCAGTACGCCTTTTTGATCCTGCACTTGGGAAGAAATCCCTGACCCATAAAGTGTGGAGAGGAGTTCTTAATGATATTGGTGAAAAAGTACGCTATGGAGCGAAACCTTCAAAATATATTCCTGAGGGGACCACAGCAGTCCCATGTCCTAAATGTCAAGGAATAGGGATCGGAGAATACGCATCTGCAGCCACTTGGCAAGGAAAAACTTTTATCGAACTTCAGAAAATGCCTCTTGATGAGTTGTTCTCTTTAACCTCTTCTATAACACCATCATCAAAATCTGTGCATGAGGTACTAGAAGGGTTCAATAATCGCCTTGCTACACTTATTCAGTTGGGTCTTTCCTACCTTACCTTAGATCGGGCCTCAGCAACGCTATCAGGAGGAGAGCAAGAGCGTACTGCTCTTGCTAAGCATCTTGGCGCTGAGTTATCAGGAATTACCTACATTCTTGATGAACCTTCCATAGGACTCCATCCTCGTGATACCGATAAGCTCATACAAGTAATTCAAAAACTACGCAGTCAAGGGAATTCCATTCTTCTTGTAGAACATGATGAACATATGATCTCTTTCGCAGACCGTATTATTGATATTGGTCCACGAGCAGGGATTTTCGGAGGTGAGGTACTATTTAACGGCACTCCTCAAGAATTTCTAAGCAAAAGCAACTCTCTAACAGCAAAATATTTACGAAACGAACTCACTATAGATATCCCCAAAAGACGTGCTAAAACACAAGCCACTCTTTCTCTATCTCATGCAACAACCAACAATTTGAAAGACGTGACCATTTCCCTACCTTTGGAAAGAATCACTGCGGTTACTGGTGTTTCAGGATCTGGAAAATCGTCTTTAATTAACGACACGTTAGTTCCTGCTATGGAACGTCTTATACAAGGAAAACCAGAACCTCACCTGCGCATAGATGGAGGGGATATTTCACGTGTTGTCCATATTACTCGCGACCTTCCTGGCCGCTCGCAACGTTCTATTTCCCTAACGTATATTAAAGCTTTTGATGATCTGCGAGAACTATTTTCCCAACTGCCTAAAAGTAAGCGGCTGGGGTTAACTAAAGGGCATTTTAGTTTTAATCTACCGTTAGGATCGTGCACGGAATGCCAAGGAATAGGGGCGGTAACTTTAGATGATTCTACCCTCATTCCCTGTCCGCTGTGTCATGGAAAACGTTTCCAACCCCAAATTTTAGACGTACATTATCAAGGGAAAAGCATCGCTGACATTTTAGAAATGACAGCATATGAAGCAGAGAAATTCTTTATAACTACTCCCCATATTCATGAAAAGATACATGCATTATGTTCTCTAGGTCTCGATCATCTTCCTTTAGGACGACCTTTATCCAGCTTATCAGGAGGAGAAATTCAGAGATTAAAGCTTACCTATGAGCTTCTTTCCCCCTCTAAAAAACCTACCCTCTATATTCTTGATGAGCCAACAACAGGCTTACATACTCATGACATCCATGCTCTTATCCAAGTTTTGTTTTCTCTTACACACCAGGGACATACGGTAGTGATCATAGAACATAATATGCACATTGTAAAAACTGCAGATCACGTCATTGAACTTGGCCCTGAAGGAGGAAATCTCGGTGGATATGTACTGGCCTCATGTTCTCCTGAAGAACTCATTCTCTTAGACACTCCTACAGCAAAAGCTTTGCAACCATATTTTACAAAGACCCCAGCTCTGCCTAAATGCACGAAAACAAGCCAGAATACGCATATTCTCAGAGATATTTCTGTTAAAGATGCTTATCATCACAACCTGAAACACATTGATGTTACGCTGCCACGTAATGCCTTAACAGCTATTTCTGGACCTTCAGCCTCAGGAAAGCATACTTTAGTTTTCGATATCCTTTATGCCTCAGGAAATATCGCTTATGCCGAACTCTTTCCTTATTATGTTCGTGAAGCTCTCATTAAAAAGACCCCTCTACCAAAAGTAGAAAGTGTTCGAGGATTATCTCCAGTTATTGCCATCAGAAAAACAGGAATAAAGAAAAACTCCCGACATTCCTTAGCTTCGGCCTTAGATATTACTGACGGGCTTGAAAAACTCTTTTCCCTTTTAGGGAAGCCCCACTGCCCATTATCAGGAACTCTCTTAGAAAAAATCACTCCACAAACTCTTGTTGCGAAACTTCTTCACGAGTATGCAAATTCTTATGTAACAATAACAGCGCCTATATCCTCAGATGAAGATCTCTCTATCGCTTTAGAAGCAAAGAAAAAAGAAGGGTATCTAAAATTATTTGCCAATCAAGAAGTGTATGATCTTGAAGAACCTCTCCCTGAGATTTTAGAAGATCCTGCTATCGTTATCCAACACACAAAAATCTCCCAAAACCACGAGTCCTCGCTTTTATCTTCTCTAACTTTAGCCTTTTCCTTATCCCCTACTCCCAAATTACATATTCATAATCATCAAGGGATTGTTCATTCACTAGCCTTTAATCTCGGCTGGCAAGATGCTTTAGGAAATAGCTACCCTAACGTTACACGCAAGCTTTTATCTCGCGAGCATATTGAAGGGCAATGTCAACAATGTTATGGATCAGGGAATGTTTTAAAACTCTCTTTAATGGATCATAAAGATAAAATTCTTAATTACTCTCCTATAGCTCTCTTTGAGCTCTTCTTCCCCGAAAGCTCCATAAAACCTATTCTCGATCTGATTAAAGAACTAAAAATTGCAAAAACTACGCCCATCAAAAATCTCGATATTCATACTCAAGAACTATTATTTAAGGGAACCAACAGATATCCAGGATTAGAAAGGATCCTTCTTGACCATTGTAACCGCGTTCCCTCCTGTCCTCTTTTACAACCTTTGCTCGTCCATGACATCTGCCCAACATGCTCTGGATGGGGAATTCACACATATGCTCAACATGTACGTATAGGGCAAACCTCCATTGTAGATATCTATCAACAAGACACCCACTTTTTGAAAGACTTCTTAAACACCCTTCACGATGATCAAGCTCAGCCGATTATACAAGATTTACAAAATCGTTTAACATTCATCAACAAGGTAGGTTTAAGCTACATTACCTTAGGACAACAACAAAATACTCTTAGCGATGGTGAATATTATCGCCTACACTTAGCAAAAAAAATCTCTACAAACCTTACGGACATCATTTATCTTCTTGAAGATCCTTTATCAGGTCTCCATCCTAAGGATGTTCCCACTCTAGTACAACTGATTAAAGAGCTCATTGCTAACAACAATACCGTTATTGCTACAGACCGCAGCAATGTATTAAAGCATTACGCAGAGCATACAATTCATTTAGGACCAGGATCTGGACCTCAGGGAGGGTACCTCACAACTGATACATCCGTATCTCTAGAAAATGAGGAGTATCCTCAAACTCCCTTTAAACATACTTTAGATGTACGTCTCACGGTTCATAACATCACGGATCTCAGTGTACAAGCTCCTCTCCGCAGCTTGGTTGCGATTGCTGGAGTATCGGGATCAGGAAAGACCTCATTGCTAACTGAAGGTTTTTATAAACAGGCTCAAAAGCTTATACACAATGGTTATGAGCTATTTTCTCATGTAATATTGTTAGATTCTCATCCTCTTTCTTCTTCACAACGTTCGGATATCAGTACGTATTTTGATATTGCTCCAAGTTTAAGAAACTTCTATGCATCGCTCACCCAGGCTAAAGCCTTAAGCATTACATCAAGTATGTTCAGTACAAATACTAAGCAAGGACAGTGTGCAGATTGTTTAGGATTAGGTTATCATCTAATCGACCGGGCTTTCTATGCATTAGAGAAACGCGTATGTCCAACGTGCTCAGGATACCGAATCCAACCCCTAGCTCAAGAAGCTGTTTATGAAGGGAAGCACTTTGGGAAATTACTACAAACTCCTATTGAAGAACTCCCTATACTCTTTCCTTTTCTTCAAAGGATTCAAGCTCCTTTACAAGCGCTTATACGGGCAGGACTGGGCTATTTACCTTTAGGCCAAAACCTCTCTTCTCTATCGCTTAGTGAAAAGATCTCTGTGAAAATAGCGAAATTTCTCTACTTACCTCCAAAAGAACCAACATTATTCCTACTCGATGAGATAGCGGCCTCCTTAGATAGAAATCAGAAATGCCAACTACAAAGACTATTCCGTACCCTGATATCTCAAGGACATTCGATTATTTATGTTGATCATGATGTGCATTTGCTGAAACAAGCAGATTATATCATAGAATTGGGGCCTGGCTCTGGGAAATATGGAGGGAAACTGATCTTTACAGGAAGACCAAAAGATATCTTAGCTTCAGAATCCTCTGTATTGAAAACGTACATGTGTGGGTTATAAAAGACGCTCTTTCACAAGAAGATCATAGGCAACGCGACAATTGTCACGCTCCACATCATCTCCTAAACAATGGAAAAAGATGAACTTTTGCAAGAGTAAATTTCTTCTTTCTTGATAACTCAATTGGTTTTCACAAATTCCTAAAGGACTACAAAATAATCCTAGTAATGCTTTTGGAGCTACACCATCTTCTCTACATCCCGAAAGATGTAAATAAGCTAAAGAACTCTCTTCAGTGAGCGCTAACCAATAACCATAAAGAACAAAAGCACAATGACTGTCCTCTATCCAGAAAGACTCGTCATAATTATCAGATAAGAGCTCGTATACTTTTTGCTCCTCTTTCATCCAAAGGTAGGCAAGTATTTCATAAGGCAAAAGATAGGTATACCGCTGCTGAGGAGAAACATATGTTTCCAGTAAACGGAGAGCATCAAGGATCAGCTCACCCTTACCATGAATTAACACGTCTTTAGCAAATAAATCGAACAAGTAAATAATCAAAACAGGATCTAAGATTTCGATATCTGAAAAAACCTTTTCTACAGGTGCGTGAAGGAAAATGGCTTCTAATGCTGAAAGGAAATGTACAAGCTGATGAGGAAGAATTTCTACGACATCTTCAGTAAATGTTGTTGCCTGGATATTCTCGCGTAAAATGTTCCCATAGACATCGATAAATTCTCGATCTCCTAAATCCGCTGCGGTATAAAAAATGTCTGCAAGAGCGCGGTAATCTTTTAAATCCCAAGATCTTTGGAATAAGCCTGGGAGAAAAGGGGTAAATCCTGACCAATAGCTCAATAGCAATTCCATTTTCGATGAACGGAAATCTATAGGGGAAATATCCAAACTACAAAACAAAGTGTCTTGAATTTTCCCTTGTAAATTTTTCAAGAAATGCTCTTCCTCTGAGGAATTTATGGATTCAGGAGCAACATGAAGAGCCAGCAGCATAAAAACTAAGGAGACGCGATGATTACTGTATAAAGCTTCATGCAAACGATAGACAACATGATCGCGAACTCGAGAAATTTCTGGACGCTGACTATAACGCTTCAATGCTAATAATAGACTTTTTACCTCTTCGTTATATTCTCCGAGACGTTGGTATACTAAAGCTTTACCGAGGTATTCTAATGGTGCTGCAACACTATCATGTAAAACAGCAAACTCTCTAAGTGCTTGGGAGAACCCTTCTTTATCGCCTTCTTCAGCAGCTTTTTCTAATACAGCAATGCCTATACGAAATTGTGCTTCGTATCCCTCCTTACGACCAGGGAAAGATTCGACGATCCTTCGGTAAAACGTAATAGCACGATCATAAAGCTTCTCATTAAGAAAGGCATCAGGAACTGCTAAACAACTGACTTGAAGTGATCCACTACTTTCTAAAACAACGATATTTCCACAAACGTCGGCTATATCTTGAATAATGACTCCAATACGTCCTCCACGTCCAGGGAGATAATCCATATGAATCATCCAGACTGCATGATCGATATGCAAAGATAACCGATGATTTTGCTTTTCAAAAGCTATAAAAAACTTCTCTTTATTTATATCTATATTTCCAGAGGTTTTCTGTATCTCTAAGCCGTTTCTCACTAGAGAAACTGAAAGAATATTCTTCTTAATATGTAACCAGAAACCATAACCTCGGTAGAAATCCCCATGATCTACGTTTTCAGAAGGAGGCAATAAAATTCCAAACCCTCCTTCTAATCCTTTGCGTAATAACGTATATTCCAAACGTACTTCAGAAAAGCTTTCTATCTTAGAAATCGCCAAGCTATACCATAATGCTGGGGACACCTCGAACATAGGGAAGTATTTAGATAGTAAAATAGATTCGTGGAATTTCCAACATTCTGCGTCCTGAGTATGCAGGGCTATCTTAGGCGTCCATTTCGGGCTACCTTGTAAATGCTGTTCTATATCAGCTTTTAATGCCTGCACAGATGGATAGCGTTCTTTAGGGTCTGTCGCTAAAGCTCGCATAACCACTTGGGAAAGAAAAGAAGGAATTTCTCGATGAGGAGCTGCCTCTTCAGGAGAAATAATGTGGTTAGGGATACTAATTTTCTTCCCTTTTTTATTACGATAAGGGAAAGACAACGTCAACATCTGATAAAGAATTACCCCTAAAGCATAGATATCCGTACTTTCTGAAGCTGGAGCTCCTCGCAGACGTTCAGGAGCCATATAATCCGGAGTACCTACAATCTTACCAGGCACCGTCATATTGGAAAACATAGATCCCGGCATAGGAATATCAAGATCTAAAAGAAAATCTTCTTTCATTTCCTTAGATAGGGCTGCTCCCCAATCTAAAATCACAACCTCACTAAATAGCCCGAGTAAAATATTGTCAGGTTTAAGATCTCTATGGAGAATCCCTCGAGAGTGCACATATTCTATAGTAGAACAAATTTTATGAAAGATAGAAAGAAAGGTCCCTACCGATGTCTGTTCCGCAAGATCCTTAGGAAGAGAATCGCATTGCCAAACACTTTTGAGCAAACTCTTAAGAGTATAACCTTCTATATACGGCATAGTGTAGTAAACAAGGTCACTGTCACTACAAATCGTAAAAACAGGAACAACCCCCGGATGCACAAGATCCGCAGCAATTTTAGCTTCCCTAAGAAAACGCTTCTTTAATAACTCATTATCAGAAAGATCTTTGCGGATTCTTTTCAGTGCAACCTTACGCGAACAGGCAGGATCATAGGCTAAATAAACCTCACCCATTCCCCCTTTACCAATCATTCTGATAATATCGTAATGCTGCAAAAGTGCTTAGTCCTTTAGTTCTAAGAAAACGATGCTAGCTTATCAAGAATACTTTGTAATTCGATACGATTATTTTTTAAAGCTTCTTCCTTAGCACATACAAGATCTGGATTAGCTTTCGTACGGAAACTCTCACTACTCAATAAACGTGAGGCACTTTCGATAGCATTCTCCAAACGTGTTTTCTCTTTTTCTAGGCGTGTTTTTTCTTTAGCAATATGTTCTACGGGAACAAATACCCCAAGACGAATACCCTCAACTACCCCTAAGCTATATACACGATCTTTAGGTTCTTCTGTAAGATTTTCTATAGAAGATATACCACCAAGAGCGCACACCATAGGCACATAAGTCTCTATAGATGTTCCTTCAGGGCAAATAACAAACGCTTCTAAAGAAGCCCTAGAATCTAATTGCATCTCTCCACGAATATTCCTAACTGTGTACACGAGCCTTTCTGCAAGAGCAAAAGATTCATGAAGATGCTCAGGAATAACGATATTTATGGGTTGAGGATAAGGAGCGACTACATAAGAATCTGCGCGCAACATAGCTAAAGCATGTGCTGTAATAGCATCAGAACATTCGTCCTTAACTTCTCCTATAACTTCTTTTAACTTTAGAAAGAGTGTTTCAGTAACAAAAGGTGCTATAGGATGTAAAACACCTAAAATATTGACTAGTAAAACAGCTAACAATTTCTGTTTTGTTAGTCGATCTTCCTTGCTTCCCTGCTTACCGTATAAAGTTGGCTTGATAATCTCTATATATGTGGAACAAAAATTATTCCTGAAGAATTCATATGCCATCGTGGTCATCTTATCGAATGCGTAATTTTGATACGCAGAATGTAACTCTTTTAACAAACGATTGAACCCATCAAGAATATAATAATCTTCTAATCCTAAAAGAGTTGTATCTATACCACGAGCAAGATCCTCACTTGTCAAATTAGAAATATGACCAAAGATAAATCTTGCGCCATTCCATATTTTATTCGCGAAGTTCTTGTATTCCTCAAATAAACGATAGTCAAGATCGATTTGCTCACCACGATTCGCGCATGAACACAACGCCATACGAACGGCATCAGCACCGTACTTAGCTATCATCTCCAAAGGATCAATAACATTACCTTTAGACTTAGAAAGCTTTTCCCATTTTGCTATAACATCTTTAGGAAGGGCTTTCCCCATGTCATAAGCATATTTTTCTTCTCCGGTAATGTATGTCCATTCTCCGAGATCGTTATAACGCTTGTACGATTTCCCAAAAATCAATCCATGTAAAAAAACATCGCTAAAAGGCTTTTCTCCAACCATAGCGCTGCAAAGCAATACCATGCGCGTCACCCAGAAAAATAGGATATCATGCCCGGTAATAAGAACTGCTGTGGGGTAAAACTTTTCTAAATCCCCGGATTCGTTATCGGGCCAACCTAAACAGGTTAATGGCCACAATCCAGAAGAAAACCAAGTATCTAATACATCAGGATCTTGATCCCAAGATTCAGGATCTTTAGCTACCTCTTCAGGAATGCCTTCACCGTCGTAGCATAACATACGATTCGCATCGCTTTTATGATACCATACAGGGATACGGTGTCCCCACCACAATTGCCGGCTAATGCACCAATCTCGGAGGTTATTCACCCAAGAGAGATAGTTTTTTGTAAATTCTGGGGGGAAAATCTTTATTGCATCACTAGATATAAACTCTCGCAATGAGTCGCGGAAGCTATCTACAGAAACAAACCATTGTTTTGATAAATATGGCTCGATAACGGCACCTGAACGATACGAGACACCCACTCTAAGCTTATAGGGTTCTTTCTTAACAAATAACCCCATAGTCTCTAAAGCAGTAATGATACTTTCTCGAGCTTTTTCTTTACTTAAGCCTGCAAATATCCCTCCATTCTCGTTAATTTCTCCGGTAGGAGTAAGAATATTTACCATAGGGAGGTTATGATTAATTCCGGTGCGATAATCATCTTTATCATGAGCAGGTGTAATCTTGACAGCTCCAGTACCGAATGAGGGATCTACAGACATATCTGCAATAATAGGAATCTCGCGATCCACAAAAGGTAAAAGCACCTTAGCTCCTAATAGATGGCTGTAACGCTCATCATCAGGAGAAATAGCAATCGCTGTATCGCCTAACAATGTTTCAGGACGTGTTGTTGCTACGACAATGTCTTCAGAACTATCCACTACGCGATAACGAATGTAGTAAAGCCAACCGTCTTTTTCCTCATACTCTACTTCATCATCAGCAAGTGCTGTCTGTAAAACAGGGTCCCAGTTAACAAGATAATTCCCCCTATAAATATGTCCTTTATCAAAAAGGATTTTAAATGCTTTTTTCACAGCACGATTGGCTAGAGGTTCCATGGTAAAACGCAAGCGCGACCAATCGCAAGAACATCCTAACTGACGTAATTGAGAAAGAATGACGCCTTCACTTTTTTCTTTCCACTGCCACACATGTTCGAGAAATTCTTCTCTAGAGAAATCCACACGACGCTTCCCTAAGGAGGAATATAAGTGCCTTTCCACGACTGTCTGAGTAGCGATACCGGCATGATCGGTACCTGGAACCCAACATACCTCAAACCCTGACATACGCTTATAACGAATAAGAACATCTTGAAGAGTATTTACAAGGGCATGCCCCATATGCAAAATGCCGGTAACATTCGGTGGCGGCATAATAATAGCATAGGGAGGCTTGTCACTCGCCGCTTGTGCCACAAACATGTTAGACTCTTCCCAAAAAGCATATAATTTCTCTTCTAATCCTTTAGGATCATAAGCTTTAGGAAATGCATCCTCTTCCATAATTCTCTATCCAAATCATTATAATATTTTAGATGTCATGTTAAAATTTGTCGGCCTAAGAAGCATCCATGGAAATCACTTCCATCCAAAGATGATGTCGCCTACTGACAATTTCCTTATCCCTACTAGATAAAGAAACCTTGTAAGAAACAATTCCCTGGCGCTCTTTGAAATCTTCACCCTTTAGACAGTAAATACGGTAACCAGAAAGCTGACGTACTTCATACGTCAATTTTTCTATTTTCCCATCACCATAGTAAACCCAAAGATGCAAAGTCGCTGGAAGGATATACTGCATCCGATAAGGTAAACTCCAGGTAACAACAATCTGCTGGCCCAATGTTTCACGCAGACAGGTTTGTTCTATACCCAGATGTGCTGCAGCTGTGTAATCATTATCTATAAATTCCGTGAACGAGGACAGGCACGGCTGCGAACATCCGGACAAACACAGTATAGATCCCAGAGGGAATAGAAGAACCCATAAGCTTCTAGAACAATAGTAACGCAAAAACAAAAGCAAAGAGTGCAAACGATTCAACTATCCCAATAGATGCAAAAGATTTACCATAAATAGCTGAAGAGCGTGCATAAGCTTGGATAGCACTTACACAACATTTCCCCTGCATTACAGCCGATATTAATAGTGCGATCCCTACAGAAAGCCCTACAGCAATCCCTGCTATAGCACCAACTTTGCCATCTTTTATACCATCTCTAAGCAAAAGCATAAAAATCAATCCATAGATAGATTGCGAAGAAGGCATTGCAGACAAGCCTATAATCTTTCCATGTCCCTCGTCAATTCGAGACATCACAGCATGCGAAGCCACCCCTGCCATACCACAACCAATGGCACTGCCTATCATTGCTAAGCCCATGGCAAAAACAGGACCAACAACCGATAAATCAATCATTATGTACCTCTATACCTCATAATAATACTACAAGAAAACCCGAGAATGAATTCTTTAATTGTCTTGCTTATAACTTCATTTTTCCAAAGGTCCCGAATTCTACCAAACCATAGAATTATTACCTAAACCTATCCCTAGGAATCCACAACCTTATGACATACTACTTTCTTTAAGGGATGTAGGAGCTTGCCTCCCCCATCAAAACTATAGTGATACCACTCAATAAAGTTTAATCTTAGACCGTGAATCACTCCCCCCATAATAGAAAGTAATATGTTCACTGAATGACCAAACAAAATAATAATGAAAGCTATAGCAGGCGAAAACCGATTGCTAATCTGTACTATTGTGGTTCCTACCATGGCACCTGCCAAGCCTAATGCGTATATACGCAAATAAGATAAAACATCTGAGAATACCTGAATAATCGCTGTAATCTCATCTATACCACCAATACCACGTTGCAACACTGCTCCGGAGACTGCAAGACCTATACCTACAAATATGCCGTAATAACCTAGAACCCCTCCAAAATCATAAGGGACACGGAATAGGTAATGAATTAAAGATACAGACTGTAAATATAAAGGAAGATAAAGATAGGCACCGCACATAAAAATGATCCATCCAAGCCCTGAATAGCGCTGACGTATATAACGCAACATGCCCAGAGCCATATGAATCAATCCGACAAATAAAGCTAATTCCATGAGAATATTGTCTGTAAACTTATCATAGACAACAGCACGTTTACCTACGTCGCCATTAACGGTTTCAGTAGCAAGGAGAAACTCTTTTGGGGTCTGCTTATCTTTCAATAAAGGATGTTCATTAACTAACTCTTTATATCCCTTAGGATGCTTCTCTAAATAATATTCTGCCTTTTTCAATGCTAATACATGCGTAAGCGAGTACTCTCGCAAAGGATTTGAAGGACTGATAGAAATGCCAAAAAAGGAAGTGGTAGCAAATCCCCAACAAATACATCCTAATCCTAAAATAGAAAACATCTTCAGGAAACGCGCTAATGACTTGGAACCTTTAAGCGCACGACGTGCCTTAAATGTTATGAACAACGAGGTTGCTAGAAAAACAAGTCCGTAACCACCATCATTGACAATCATAGAGAAGAAGAAAAAGAAGGAGACAAATACCCATAACGAAGGGTCTTTATCCGAAGATGCTGGTGTATCATAAATATTCACCAGATCTTCCCCAATGCGTCCCAAACCATGATTTTCTAAATAGGTAGGAACAATCTCATCTGGATTTGGGGCTACCTTGTATAGACAGACATCAAATTCTTCGCAGAGTTTCTCTAATTCTGTCAGACGATCAGAGATTACCCACCCCGAAATAGCGAACATCCTACCATCGAAAAGCTCTTCAACACTATCTTCGGCATGTTTGAGTTGCTGATCATTGGTATAATTGCAAAGTCCTTCAAGAATATCCTGACGATAAGCATAAAGCTCACATATTCTTGATTTTTTATGATGAATAGTCCTTAAAAGGACAGCTTCTTGCGATTGCAACTCATTAACAGAGTGTGGAGCATCAATCTCTGTAAATTGGTCTTTTGATAAGCCGACTACACCAATTACAGCATAATAATCGAAATTATACGCCGTAGATAAGTAGAAAACATTCGCTTGATCAACTTCTAGCTCTTGCCCTTCAACATGTTTGCGATAGAAAAACCTTATGGTTAATCCTGTTTTCCTTGTGAATTCAGCAATATCACTAGAAGAAAATACGCCTAGAGGTTTCACTCTAAGAATCTCTTTCCTTAAAGCTTTTGTATTTTCCGTGAAAGTAAGGATTTCTTGGTGTAGAGAAAATACCTCATCTAATATCTGTTCAACGGTTAAGTCTTCAGATTTTGACAACGACAAATCTGATGTAGGATATTCTCTTTTCAAACTATTTAGAATTTTCAGACACTCAGAAAAACGCCGCATTTTTTCTGAAGTAACGAATCTCTTATCGGAAATAAACTCGACAACTCCGAGTTCCCTGCAAGCAGTAAGAAATTCTGAGCTATTTCTTCCAATAAAAAGATACTTATCTACATTTACGCGCATTCGGATTCCTCCTTACGCTGCTGTATCTTTTTCTTAGCCATCTTTACTTGGCCAACATCTGTAATACTACGATCACTCAAGAAAATTGCTATTTTCTTAATCATACGTGTTGTCTCTGGAATCAGCTTTTTCTCAAAAAGATTTACACGAATAGAGACATTTCTTAACTCGTCTTCTAAAATTCTTTGCTTTTCTACAGCCACTTCAGAGCGTACTTTATTAACTACAAACTCTCTGGTGTAAGCGACAAGAGTGTCTACCCAGATCGGGGTATCTAAAACAGAATAAGAAGATTCCGTTAGAACGATATTCTTTATTACAGGAACTTCGACGCCTGCGATGTTTTCATATTCTTTTGCTACTTTTTCGATCTTAAAGCTATTTACTATAGCGTCAACATAGAGAGGAACACTATAGAGCTCAGCAAAGGCGTATATGCTTTCTCTAGATTCTTCATATGCGCGTATACTTTCACTGGCCTCTCGAATAGCATTGGTTACTTCTACTTGTAACAAGGCTTTCTTTAATTTTAACGTTGGTAAATATGTTTCCAGACGAGAAAGTTTTACCTTTTCTAAACGATAGGCGTTCTTTGTTAACTTTACCTGTGAAGACATGACTTGGGCCAATACTTATTGATCAACTGTTCCTTTATTCCTACTTCTTCGGAATGGAAACTTTGAGCAAGAATTTTCCACCCAATATCCAAAGCTTCTTCTAAAGGAATATTTACTTCTAAACTCATCAATCGTGTTTCAAAAAGCTCCGCAAATGCCAATAACTTTTTATCCCAATTGGATAACTTAAAGCCCATGGACATTCTTTCATTAGCTTTTCTAGAATCAGCATAAAGCCGTATTAATGAATTTGCTAGATCTCCGTGATCTTCTCTGGTCACCTTACCAATAACCAATTGTTTCAAACGAGATAAGGAACCGAAAGGATCAATACGATTATTTTTCAGGTAAAATTGCCCTTCCGTAATGAATCCTGTATTATCAGGAACAGGATGCGTAATATCATCACCGGGCATCGTAGTTACACTAATTAAGGTAATCGATCCACCCTGGGCTATGTCCACAGCCTTTTCATAGCGTAAAGCAAGATCAGAATACAAAGATCCAGGATACCCGCGGTTTGCAGGAATTTGGTCCATGGTAATAGCAATTTCTTTTAAAGCATCTGCAAATGCCGTCATATCTGTAAGTAAGACTAAAACATTTTTATTTTGATCTACGGCAAATTTTTCAGCACATGCTAAGGCCATATCAGGAATCAATACACACTCTACAGGAGCATCTACAGCCTTATGAATAAACATTACACTTTTATCAGCAAAACCTAACCTTTTAGACTCCTCAACAAAAAAGCTATAATCAACAAAGGTTAATCCCATGCCTCCAATAATTACGATATCCGCATCTGTTTGTGCTGCTATACGCATCAATAAGGCGTTGTGATTCTCACCTGAAGACGAGAAAATAGGAATTTTTTGTGATTTCACTAAGCAATTGAATACATCAATCATAGGAATATTGGTGCGCACCATATCCCTAGGAACAACACGGCAAACAGGATTGAATGTAGGCGTTGATATTTCAATCGGATCACCAAAACATTCTCCCTCACCGTCAATAGGTTTACCTACCCCGTTCAAACGCCTACCTATTAAAGAGTCTCCGTAAGTCACCTCCATAGAGCGTCCTAAAAACACCACTCGGTCTCCTGTTGACAGCCCAGAAGTCCCTCCAAAGACTTGTAGAGTCACTTTCTTAGCATCGAAACGCAAAACCGAGGCATACGAAGACCTTCCATCTACTCTCTCTATTTCTGCTAATTCGCCTAAACGTGCTCCCTCAGCTTCTACGGTTATCAAGTTTCCTTTGATATCGGTAATTTTTGTATATATTGTCTGCATAACCTCTTACGCTGTTTGTACCATCTTCGTCTCTAACAACCTAAGAATGACTTCCATCCCTTCCTTATACTCATCAGAAAGAAACTTCTGTCCATTTAAGGTTTTGATTTTACTTTGCAATTCAAGGAAAAAACTTCTCGCATTGTCGGGGCTATCGAAATTAAATCTCGCATCAAAAATACGACTCATTAATGAAAATAACTCAATTTGCCGATCAAAAGGACAATAACAATCCACGGGATCAAAAGCATTTTGTTGAAGATAGCAGAAATCATATAACTCAGATTTTAAGTAAATTTCCATATCTTCCATGGGGATTCCTTCTTCCCCAACCACTTCCATGCGTTTGCCAATTTCGGATCCTTCACGAAGGAAGTAATTAGCTTTTTTTACTGCTTCTCCCCACCCTTGGACCTTATCTTCTAGTATCTCTCCAACTTGATCTAAGTATTTTGACCATGAGATCATAGGGTCAATTGAAGGATAACGTCTCGCATCAGCACGAGCCTTAGAAAGACCACAAAAGGCACCCACTACTGATAAAGTAGCCTGAGTTACAGGTTCTTCAAAATTTCCTCCCGCAGGAGATACAGCTCCACATATCGTTAGAGAACCTTCGGAACCATCTTTCATACGTACAGCACCACCGCGTTCGTAAAACGCGGCTATTCTCGATGCCAGGTAAGCTGGGAAAGCCTCTTCCCCAGGAATTTCTTCTAATCTTCCGGAAATTTCTCTTAAAGCTTGAGCCCATCGTGATGTTGAATCTGCTAGTAGAAGTACGTGCAGACCCATTTGCCTATAATATTCAGCTATAGTAATACCTAAATAGATAGAGGATTCCCTAGCAGCCACAGGCATTGAGGATGTATTACAAATAATGCATGTCCTATGCATTAAAGATTTTCCAGTATGTGGATCTGTAAGATGAGGAAACTCTTGTAATACCTCGACTACCTCACCAGCACGCTCTCCACAAGCACAGAGAATAACAATATCCACAGCAGCATATTTAGATAAATGGTGCTGCAGAACAGTTTTCCCTGCCCCGAAAGGACCAGGAGTACAGAATGTTCCCCCTTTCAATACAGGAATTTGGGTATCTAAAATCCTAACACCCACGTCCATAATTTCATGGCAAGGAACTTTATCTCCTTGAATAAAGGCTTGCTTAATCGGCCATTTCTGAACCATAGTAAAACTATATTCTTGGCCATCAGCATCTCGAGCTTTAGCAACTACGGTGTCAACACTATATTCACCTTCTGAGATTACCCAGGTAATCGTTACCTCTTTGAAACAAGAAAACGGTACCATAATTTTATGATCAAAGTACCCTTCTTTAACAAACCCTAGAGCATCTCCACGAACAAGAACATCTCCAACAACAGCTTTGGGAGTGTATGCCCACAATGTGTTCTTACAAAGAGCATTGACATATTCTCCTCTTTTTAAGAAAAAGCTACTCTCTGCCAATACCTGCAGACGATTTTGCAATCCGTCAAAAATCCCTTGTAATAATCCTGGCCCTAATTCTGCTTCTAGTAAGTGTCCAGAGAAAGTGACCAAAGCTCCTCGACAAACATCTTGCGTGTCTTCAAAGACTTGGATCTTAACCTCTTGACCGACAACCTCAATAACTTCAGCTTTTAGCCACGCATCATTAACATTAACGTAAGCAACTTCACCTTGGCGTACGTGCCCATCAAAACGTACACGCAATAAATTGCCATAGGCCTCTATAACATATCCCTGAGTCGTTTGTCCCGAAGTTGTTACCATGTGATTGCCTTTTCCATAGAATTAATAATGTTTTTGCCTTTCTCTAAATCTACCATGCTATTGCGAATAGCAAATAAATACGCAGTAACCCTTGCCAAAACTGCATTTGCATCAAAATATTTGTCTCGGTACATCTCTTCAATCTTATGAAATTCGTACAAAGATAATGTACGATTCAATGTATGAGGTAAACGTCCATAGTCTTGTAGCACATCACTCAAATCTGAGAATTCTTCGGGTAATTCATAATTAGGTGCATCTTTTTGCATCAACACTTGAAGCACGACAGGATTAGAACTATCTTCATCTCTTAATACATAAGAAACATCAAGCTTCATAACCCGAGAACGAAAGCCTGCTAAAATCACACGTAAGTTTTGCTTAAAAGTAAAATACGTACGAAGAAACTCAGAAGAGCTTTGTTGATAAAAAGATAGAAATTCCCTAACTAACGAGGAAAAGTTCTCCACACGTTCTTGAGAAGTCTTATATTGCAACAAGAAATCCTTGAAAAAATCCTCAAATTCACAATCATCAGACCATTGTTGGAGATTGACCATACTTTCAACATTCTCTTGTGTTACTACACCATAAGAATGAGGCAATGGCTTCCCTGACCAGAAAAATGCAAAATTTTCAAAATCGAAGAAACGTTTTAAGATAACATAATACCCTAGATCTTCTTCAGACAAGTTTAAATGTAGAAGAGCATCAAGATCATCAAAAGAATAAACAGGGTGAGACTCAGGAAGCTGAGGAAGAAAAAACGATGATAAAAAATAATATTGAGTCATGGCAATAACTCTAAAATTGGTTAGGATCCTATTTATGAGAAAAAACTAGGAACCCTGAAATATCATTTCACGAAAATCTTTTTGCAAATAACGCATCAAAAGATCAAGTAAGGTATCTGAACTAAGATCTAAAACCCAGTTCTTATCTTCCACTCTTAATTGAACACCACCGACAAACTTCCCGATTGCTACTCCTTTACCTTTAAGTTTCGCCAGAACGGTTTTCCCTAGGAATTCATTAACGGATCTTGTTGCCACGTGTTTACCGATATAGGCTGTAAGATCCCCGGAAATGCCTTTGTCTTCTATCGCCTGTATCAACGCTGCAACAAGTTTAGCGGAAACCTCGGGATCAGCTAAAGTATTGTCTAGCCACTCCGCTAAGGACTCTTTAAAAACTTTATTTTCTACAGCTTGTTTTAAACTTTCTAAGGAACGCTTACCTGCTTGTGCTAAAGCAGATTCTCCTTGTTTTAGTTTGTGATCGGCTTCTTCTTTAGCCGAAGCAATAATGCGACTGGCTTCTTCTTGAGCCTCGTCTATTATCCTTTTTGCCTGTTCCTTTGCATTACGCACAATAGCGTCTGCTTCATCTTCCGCAGGCTTTAAAGTTTCTATTCGTAGAGCATCGCAGATTTGCTTTAACTTATCTTCTGCACCGAGATCTGCCATATCATTGCTACCGTTAAGAAAACAGAGTTTATCTTAAAAAAAAATTCAATTATAATCCAACTAACCCAACAGATTATAGCATTTGATCATTTAAATAAAATTAAATAAAAGATTTCCATGAAACTTCACGCTCTTGTTTCTTTTCTGTTTACTAGTTTGTCTCTTACAATAAGCGCAAATCCTCAAACACAAAGTACAGCAAAACCTGCCCAGAGACGTCCCTCGAGCGTTTCTCAACGAAGAGCGTTGAAAAAATCACAATCTAGTATTTCTAATGCAACAGCTTCTCACTACGTTGCAAAAAGAGCGCATAAAAGTCGAAGAACAACACAACAAACGAAAGAAAAATCATCAATTTCTTGGGTTACCTACTCTACAGATGAGTATACTATTCGCATCCCGAATAACTGGCAGTGCATAAATGATAAAACACAACTGCCTGAAAAACTTGATGTCGTATTTATTGGCCAAGGGACAGGTTCGTTAACACCCACGATCAACATTTCTCAAGAAATTATATCTAAGAATCAACCTGAATACATTGAAGAGATACTTGCTTATCACAAAGCCAATGACATGACACTAGAATCTTCTGTATTCACTCATATTCAATCTCTTCATGGAGAATTCACAATTATCAAAACAGAAAAGAATTCTTCGTGGGGCAGGGTTTTCTGCCTTCAAGGCGTTGCTGTCATCAACCACAAGGCCTATATTTTTACAAGCACCGCTACCTTAGATGACTATCCTAATGTATCTTTGATTTTCTTAAAGACGGTGTCTTCCTTTAAGCTTTCAGAAAAAGAAGCTACTTCTGGGGATACTATCCTTAGAGAGGCTCTTAAAGCCTTACAAGAAGAAATAGAATAAAGTTCCAAAACTACTTAGACTAAAGATGCTTTTTCTTTATGTAAAACTTCCCTTTTAAGAGCATCAAAAATAAAACGAATAGCGATCTGTTTCCCTTCAAGAGTTAAATTAAACACCACGGGGAATCTAGAAAAGAGTAGCTGGAAGGGTATTTCCACAGCATGATCTTTGACGGATACAGAAACCGCAGCATTTCCTAGTATAGGAGAGGCCTCGTAAATCCTTAGACATAACGCAGCAAATTGACGAATAGAGTTACGCATTGCTGGGTCGAAAGTATATGTAGAAGAACAACAACTACAGGCTAAGACTTCCTCCAAGCTAAATACCGAAAAAGAAACTTCTCCTTCGCAACAGCAGGGACAGGAAAAAACAAGTAACGAGTTATGGTTCATCTTATCTTCTTTAATTTGCCTTACAGTATTGTTGAAACTTTAAGGCAGTTTTTCTTACACATCTTGTGCGGCTATTTGCTTAATAAATTCTGTAACAGCGGCTTCAAGAATCTGGGTATCACCAGAGAATATACGGATTCCCTCAGCGAGTTTCTCAGTAGCCATAGCATCTTCATTCATTAAGAAACGGAATATGCTTTCTGTTAATTCAACAGGCTGAACATCGAGTTTCTTAGCTTCCGCTGGATCTAACTTTCTTGCAACCGGAGACTGATCCTTCTTTAGTTCGTCTAACAATTTAGGAGAAACTGTTAATAAATCACATCCGGCCAAGGCTAATACTTGCTCTTTAGAACGGAAAGAAGCAGCCATAATTTGTGTAGTGATATCAAACTTCTTATAATATGTATAGATATTCGATACAGAAGCCACACCAGGATCCGCATCTATAGAGTACCCATCATCTCCGTAAGCAGCTATCCACCAATCATAAATACGCCCAACAAATGGCGAAATTAAAGTGGCTTTTGCTTTTGCAGCAGCGATAGCTTGAATTAAGTTAAAAATAAGGGTGACATTACAAGCAATACCTTGTTTCTCTAATAATTCTACTGCTTGTATACCCTCCCAAGTACCTGGGATTTTAACCAAAAGACGCTTTTTATCTCCTCCAGAGGCTGCGAACAACTCGCTTAAGAAAATAGCTCGTTGTACCATAGCTTCTGTATTGAACGAAAGACGAGCATCTATTTCTAAAGAAACTCTACCCGGAATGTATTTTAAAATTTCTAGACCAAAATTTACCTGTATCTTGTCTAAAACAAAAGTGAGGGTTTGAACGTCATCACCATTCTGTCGAATTCCCCAAGCAATAGCTTCTGTTAGCAATTCTTGATACTTGGGTTCTTGCGCAACTTTGAGAATAAGAGACGGATTCGTCGTTGCATCTTGAGACTCTGAAGACTTAACTAACTCTGGATCACCAGTGTCGCAAACAAGAACGCTCAAGAGTTTGAGTTGCTCGAATTGACTGGACATACACACCCTGTTATCACTATTCGTCTTTTGCTGAGACTACCAAAAAAAAATATTACTATCAAGGAGGTTATAGGTCTAACCTTAACCTCCTCTTTTGATCATTAAAGCCTAGCTAACAAGCGCATTCAGATTCGCTTACAAAGTCAAAGACAAGTTCCTCTTGTTCCTTTTCTAAGTACTGCTTAATACGCTTGTGTGTATCAAACCCTGTACCTCCAGGAATCATATGCCCCATAATGACATTCTCTTTGAATCCTAACAGGTAGTCAGTTTTACTACTACACGCAGCATCAGTTAATACCCGAGTCGTATCTTGGAAGGATGCGGCAGAAATAAAGGATTCTGTACCCAACGAAGCTTTGGTAATTCCCAATAATACTGGAACAGCTTGTGCTGGTTTTCCACCTTCCTCTTCTGTACGTTTATTCTCTTCGTAGAATTCTTTTTTATTTACTTCTTCTCCGAAGAGTAAAGTAGTATCACCTGGATCAGTAATGCGAACCTTCTGCAACATTTGACGAACAATGATTTCTACATGCTTATCATTGATGTCTACACCCTGTAAACGATAAACTTCTTGAACCTCATTGACTAAGTACTTTTGCAATTCGCGAACGCCACAAATTTCTAGGATTTCATGTGGAACAACCAAACCATCTGTTAGCTGCTGTCCCTTCATCACATGATCTCCACGTTGAACAATCAAGTGCTTGGTCAAAGGAATCAGATGTTCTTCTTCCATTCCTGTTATTTCGTCACGAACAACAAGAATACGTTTATTTTTCTGAATTCCTTTAAAGTCTACAACACCATCAATCTTTGCAATATCTGCAGCGTCTTCAGGCTTACGAGCTTCAACTAATTCAGCAACCCTAGGTAGACCTCCAGTAATATCCTTAGTCTTAATTGCCCCTCGAGGTAATCTTGCTAATAACATACCAGGGTCGACTTTTTGATTTTCTTCGACAGAAACAATCGCTCCAGAAGGAATAGCGTATGTTCCAACCAATTCCGTCAAACCGGGATCAGAATAAATAGCAATTTGAGGATGCAGTTCTCCACGATGCTGTTTAACAATAAGCTCGACTAAACCTGTGTTCTTATTAACTACTTTCTCTGTAGAAATACCCTCTACTAAGTCTTCGTATTTTACAAAACCAGGCTTATCACAGATAATTGGAATATTATGTAACTCGACCTCAGCAATTCTTTGGCCTGCAGTTACCTTCTCCCCATCACCTACTAAAATCTTAACACCGAGTTCTACCGGATAAGTCTCTAAACTTTCTATAGACTTGGTGCTTAGAAGTTTCTTGTACTCTTCTAAACTACGTCCTTCATCACGGACAACATGGATAGCACCTTTCTTATTCAAGACTAAGTGATTTCCATCTTGACCCACAACCACACGTAGATCCATGTATACTAGGATACCGTCACAATCTGTAACAATTTCTGGAGTTGAAGATGTAGCTGCGATACCTCCAAGGTGGAACGTTCTCATCGTTAGCTGTGTTCCAGGTTCACCAATGGATTGAGCAGCTATAATACCCACAGCTTCTCCTAAACCAATCAGACGACCATTAGCAAGGTTTAACCCATAACACTTAGCACAAACACCACGACGACTTTCACAAGTAAGTGTAGAGCGGATTTTAATACTTTCAATTCCAGCATCATCAATAAGTTCAGCCTGAGCAGATGTAATCACATCTCCATTCTTAGCTAGAAGCTTACTTTTATTACCGGGTTGATAGATATCTTCTGATACCGTACGACCATAAATACGATCTTTTAAAGGTAGAAGCTCTTCTGAACCCTGTCGAATTGCAGTAATTTCGATATGATTCAATGTTCCGCAATCTTTTTCCGTAATGATGACATCTTGAGCTACGTCAACAAGTCTTCGAGTTAAATATCCAGAGTCAGCTGTCTTCAATGCAGTATCAGCTAAACCTTTTCTAGCACCGTGAGAAGAAATGGAATACTCAAGAACGGTTAATCCTTCGCGGAAGTTCGAGGTAATCGGAGATTCGATAATCGCACCGTTTGGCTTAGCCATTAAACCTCGTAGAGCTCCTAACTGCTTCAACTGAGACTTATTACCTCGAGCTCCTGAATCTATCATCAAGAACAGAGGGTTGTGTTTACTTTTAGTTTGCTTACTAATTTCAACATAAAGAGCGTCTGACAAGAGTTCTGAAACCTCTGTCCAAATACTAATAGTTTTAGAATGACGTTCACCATCGGTGATAATACCATCATCATATTGTTTCTTAACAATGGCAACCTTGTCATAAGCTTCTTTAAGAATTTCACTTTTAATCTCAGGAATTTTTACATCTTTCAATCCCATAGAGATCGCAGCTTTCGTCGCTTGGATAAATCCTAAATCTTTAAGATCATCTAAGAAGCGTACAGTAGCCTCAAGCCCTACTTTTTTATAGCATTGTAAAATCAATTCACTGATACGCTTACTTGGCATGCTATAGTTTTGGAACCCTAACTCTTTAGGAACAATTCTATTAAACAGAACTCTTCCTGGAGTAGTTTCAATAACCTGACCATCGATGCGTACTTTAATTTTCTCGTGAATATGAATACCACGGCCTGTTTCATCGCGACGACCATTTGTATGCTCATCTAGGAATCCGCCAGAATACAATGCTCGCAAGACTTCCGTAACATCCCTAAAGATTTTGACTTTTCCTCCATGCTCTTCCGGGCAATATGTCGGGTCTGCCATCAGATAGTAAATACCTAAGGTCATATCCTTAGAAGGTGTAGCGACAGGCTTTCCAGAAGACGGCAAGAAGATGTTATCAGGAGCCATCATCAAAACTTTGGCTTCTAATTGTGCTTCTATAGACAGCGGCACGTGAACAGCCATTTGGTCTCCATCGAAGTCCGCGTTAAATGCTGCACAGACTAGGGGATGCACACGAATCGCTTTACCTTCGATTAATACAGGTTCAAACGCCTGTATCCCTAAACGGTGGAGTGTGGGGGCTCGGTTAAGCAATACTGGATGGCCTTTAATAATTTCTTCTAGAACATCCCAAACTTCAGGAGCTCCACGTTGAATCATTTTCTTAGCAGAACGAATAGTATAGACACTACCCTGATCTTTTAATCTTTTAATAATGAACGGTTCAAACAACTCAAGAGCCATTTCTTTAGGCAAACCGCATTGATTAAACTTCAATTCAGGACCTACGATAATGACAGAACGTCCAGAATAATCAACACGCTTACCTAAAAGATTTTGTCGGAAGCGTCCATTTTTCCCTTTTAGCATTTCAGAAAGGGATTTTAATGGACGATTCCCTGCTCCCATGACAGGGTGTCCATGACGACCGTTATCAAATAGAGCGTCCACGGCTTCCTGTAACATACGTTTTTCATTACGTACGATCACTTCAGGAGTTTTTAGCCTTAAAATAGCTTTTAAACGATTATTTCGGTTAATTACACGACGGTATAGATCATTTAAATCAGAAGTTGCAAACCTTCCACCATCTAATGGAACTAAAGGACGTAGATCGGGTGGAACGACAGGAACACTTTTTAAAACCATCCACTCAGCGTGATTCGAAGAAGAGACAAAACCTTCGATAATTTTTAATCGCTTAGCAAGTTTCATTCTGGCTTGCTGAGATTTGGTTTTTCGCAAACGATCCTTAAGCTCTTTTAATAGACTTTGAAGATCTTCTGATTTCAATAAATCATAGATAGCCTCTCCGCCCATTTTGGCTACGAAAGAATCTTTTCCCCACTTCTCAATGACTTCTCGATACTGAGCATCATTTAAAAGCTGCTTTTTATTTAAATCTGTCTTACCTGGATCGATAACTACATATTCTTCGTAATAAATAATCCTTTCAAGATCAGAAGCGGTCATTCCTAAGACGTTACCTATTCTTGATGGTGTAGTCTTAAAAAACCATATATGTACGATAGGCACAGCCAGCTCAATATGAGCCATACGTTCACGACGAACCTTAGAAAGAGTAACCTCTACTCCGCAGCGATCACAAACAATACCTTTATGCTTAATCTTCTTGTATTTACCACAACAGCATTCCCAATCCTTTGTGGGACCAAAAATCTTTTCGCAAAATAGTCCACCTTTTTCAGGTTTAAACGTACGGTAATTGATTGTTTCAGGCTTCTTGATTTCCCCACAAGACCACTTATCGCGAATAGTAATATCTGAGGCAATTCCAATTTCTAATTTATCAAATAGCCCCTCTTTAGATAGAGAGACATTGTCTCGAGAACCTTCTCCAAACATTATTGTTTTTCTCCAATAAGTGATTTTTTAAGCATCTACTACCATAGGACGAACATCAAGTCCTAGACCTTGCATTTCCTTAATTAAAACATTAAACGACTCTGGCGTTCCTGACTTCAGGAGGTTTTCTCCTTTAACAATGGATTCATAAATCCTTGTTCGACCAGTAACGTCATCCGATTTAACTGTAAGAATCTCTTGGAGCATATGAGCTACCCCATAAGCTTCTAAAGCCCAAACTTCCATCTCTCCGAATCTTTGACCTCCCATTTGAGCTTTACCTCCGAGAGGTTGCTGAGTGACCAAGGAGTAAGGACCAATGGATCTGGCGTGAATTTTATCTGCAATTAAGTGGCTTAGCTTCAACATGTAAATGTATCCGATTACCACAGTATTGTCGAATCTCTCTCCAGTCTTTCCATCATACAAGTAAGACTTACCATCTGCAGGCAAACCTTGTTCTATCATCATGTCCCAGATACGAGATTCTGGGAAACCTTCAAATACTGGAGTTTTTACATGAATACCGGCAGTTTTTGCAGCGTAACCAAGATGAGTTTCCAATACCTGACCTAAGTTCATCCTAGAAGGCACACCAAGGGGGTTTAAGATCATCTGTACAGTTTCGCCGTTAGCAAGGTATGGCATATCAGCTTCAGGAACAATCTTAGAAACAACTCCTTTGTTTCCGTGACGTCCAGCCATTTTATCTCCAACCTGCAGCTTTCTTTTTGAAGCAACATATACTTTAACCTGGCGGATCACACCGTGATCAAGATCAGCATCACCTTCACGAATATGTTCAACTTCTGTTTTATAATTGACTTCCAAACGTTGCAAGGATGTCTCGTAATCAGAAAGTAGTGATTTTAAAACATCATACATATCGCAAGGAGGCATAAGGAGATCGACCAAAGACTCTTGCTCAAGCAATTCGATTGTCTCTTGATCAAATACAGTACCTTCTTGAACCAGAATATCGGCAGTACGACGATGTATAATCGAAGCTGGAGCTTTTTCATTTAACAATAGAGCTCCTAATTTTTCACGATACTCTGTTTTTAATACTGAAATCTGATTCTTGTAACCTTTCTGTAGGTCTTTCAAATGAACAGCTTCTTCTACAAGCTCGTCATCACTCTTAGAAAGTCTATCTTTTCTACTGAAGACTTTCACGTCCATGACAACTCCCTCTGTTCCTGGAGGTACAGTCAAAGAAGCGTCTTTAACATCAGCAGCTTTCTCTCCGAAGATTGCTCGTAATAAACGTTCTTCAGGAGCTAATTCTGTTTCTGATTTCGGAGTAATTTTACCAACAAGAATGTCGCCAGGCTTTACTTCAGCTCCAATACGAATAATTCCATCTTCACCTAAGTTAGCCAAGACTTCTTCAGAAACGTTAGGAATGTCACGAGTAATCTCTTCTTTTCCTAATTTTGTGTCTCTAGCTGTTAATTCAAACTCTTCAATATAAATTGAGGTATAAGCGTCTTGCTTAATCAACTTTTCAGAAATGATAATCGCATCTTCGAAGTTATATCCATACCAAGGCATGAAGGCAACCAAGATGTTCTTTCCTAAAGCAAGTTCTCCCTTATCTGTAGCAGGACCATCAGCTATAACATCACCTTTGACTACAACATCTCCCACACTACATAAAGGCCGTTGATTAATGCAGGTACCAGAGTTTGATCTTAAGAACTTTTTAAGATCGTAAGTGCGTTTAAGTGTTGGGTTATGTTTAGCTGCAATAACTACTTTATAACCGTCAACATATTCTACGACTCCGTCTTCTTCAGCAACAACAATAGCACCGGAATCTTTAGCAGCACGTGCTTCTAAACCTGTTCCAACAATAGGAGCTTCAGTTTTCAATAAAGGAACAGCTTGACGTTGCATGTTTGATCCCATAAGAGCACGGTTAGCATCGTCATGCTCTAAAAATGGAATTAAACCTGTAACAATCGATACCAATTGCTTTGGAGAAACGTCCATATGCGTAACGGTACTTGTGTCTGCTTCAAAAGCCTCTCCACGATATCTTGCCCAGCATACAGGATCGACAAACATATTATATTCATCTAAATTCGCTGAAGCCTGAGCAATCACACATTCTTCTTCGACATCAGCAGTCATGTATTCGATTTCATCAGTAACTACCCCACCTCTAACGATACGATAAGGAGTTTCAATGAATCCGAATTCGTTAATTTTTGCAAAGGAAGATAGAGAAGTAATCAAACCAATGTTTGGTCCTTCTGGAGTCTCAATTGGACATATACGTCCGTAATGGCTCGCATGCACGTCACGAACTTCAAATCCAGCTCTTTCTCTATTCAAACCTCCAGGCCCCAAAGCTGACAAACGCCGCTTATGTGTTAATTCGGCCACAGGGTTCGTTTGATCCATGAATTGAGAAAGCTGAGAACGACCGAAAAAGTCCTTTAGAACGCTTGCGAGACCTTTTGCAGAGATAATTTTTCCTGGAATCAATGTATCAGAAGAGAAATCAAATAAATTCATTCTCTCTCGGATAATTTTTTCCATTCTAGCCAATCCGGAGCGGCATTGGTTTTGGATAAGTTCTCCTACAGAGCGTACACGACGGTTAGCTAAATGGTCGATATCATCAATCGAAGCTTTTTCATCACCCATTTTTAAACGGATAAGATACTTCAGAGCACCAATAACATCTTCTTTTCTTAAGGTCACTTGTGCTAAGGACTCTTCATCCATGGGGAACCCAAGTTTTCTATTTAATTTATAACGACCTACTCTTCCTAAGTTATAGCGTTTAGGATCAAAGAACAGACGCATAATTGTAGAACGAGCATTTGCCAAGGTCGTAGGCTCACCGGGGCGCAATCTTCTATAGAAATCCTTTAAAGCAGCTTCATAAGAGTCTGTTGGATCTTTGGCCAACATTTTGATGATAGGGTGATTTTCATCAGCCTCTACAGCTATTTTTAAAGTCGAGATATTAGCATCGAGCATACGTTTTAACATAGCTGTGCTAAGTTTTTCTCCAGCCTTTCCGTAAACCAAAGAAGAAGCTTCATCTAAAACATTATCAGCTAAGATTTTACCAACTAAGAAAGAAAAATCTTTTTCACTTTTTAAAGAATGTTCTTCTATTTGGAAAAACTCTTCAATAATATCAGCGTCAGATGAATACCCTAGGGCACGGATAAACGTTATAGCTAAAATCTTGCGGCGACGTTTCTTTCTATCAATATGGATATAAATTAAATCATTTATATCAAAAATAGCCTCTAGCCAACTACCTCGATAAGGAATAATTCTGAAAGAAAACAAAATATTTCCTTTAGAATGTTTTTCCTGTTCGAAATTAATCCCTGGAGAACGGTGTACTTGAGAAACAACAACCCTTTCAGCCCCGTTAATAATAAAGGTTCCTTTATCTGTCATAATGGGTATAGTGCCCATATAGACTTCTTCTTCCTTAATTCCTGTTTCATCAGTCAAACGGAAGCGAACTTTTAAAGTAACACTATAGGTGATCCCGCGACGGATACACTCGTCGGGAGAATATTTCGGCACACCTAAGTTATAAGATAGATACTCTAAAATGGTAGCTTCGTTATAAGATTTAATTGGAAAAATCTCTCTGAAAACCTCTTCTAAGCCGATATTATCGCGCTCTTCTGCAAGCTTACCAATCTGAAGAAATTGCTTATATGACTTAATTTGAATTTCAATAAGATTTGGAAGATCTAAGATATCTTCCTTTTTTTTGACGCTAACCCGCTCCGGGCATTTGAACATGCGAGCTCTCCTAAGACTATTGTGATGCCAAAAGACTTCCCTTAAACAAGCCTACGTATGCCGTATTAAGGGAGTACTACAATTGTATACATGATAAAAAAAGAAAAGAAAAATCTGTAAGATTTTTCTTTCCTATAAATTACAAGCCTTTAAAGGAAGCTTTTGCTCCAGCTTCTTGTAATTTCTTAACTGTATCCTCAGCATCAGACTTAGAAGTCTTTTCTTTAACAACTTTAGGCAAGCCTTCTGTCATTTCTTTAGCTTCTTTTAAAGCTAATCCTGTAACTTCTCGTACTACTTTTAAAACGCCTATTTTTTTATCTGCAGGAACTTCCTCTAAAGTCACTGCAAATTCTGTAGACTCAGCAGGAGCAGCTTCAGCACCAGCAGCACCAGCACCAGCAGCAACTGCCATCACAGGAGCAGCGGCAGTGACATCCCATTTTTCTTCTAATAATTTTTTTAAAGCGGACAGTTCTAATACTGTTAAACTGCTTAATGTCTCTACTAAAGTTTCCAAACTTTGTGTCGTCACTTTTGTCACCCTTACTTAATTTGAGAGTTTTAACATTCTTCTTAGTTTTTTTGCGTTTTCTGGTCGATGCAGGAAATAACACCAGAAAGAGCTGAGCCCATGATTCCAACGACCTGAGACATCGGAGCAGCTAATAGTCCAACAATTTGCTGTCTCAGTTCTTTCATTGAAGGCAATTTGGCAACAGCCTCTACTTCTTTACCTGACAAGTTAGCGCTATCAATTCGTCCGGCAAGAAAAACTAGTGAATCGTTATGTTGTTTATTAAAATCTAATACTTGTTTTGCTGCAGAAACAGCATCATCATAAGCAAAGACTACACCTAGGTGTCCGCTTGTATCCGAAGAATCTATATCAAAACCAGCGCTTTGTATAGCTTTGAAAAAAATTCTCTTTTTTAATACTTCAAATTCTGCAGAAACTCCGGAGAGTGAATTACGAAACTCTCTAGAGTGTGCTGCCGTAAATCCAAGATATCTCAATAAAATAAAACCTTGGGATGCGGAGATCTTCTCTTCTATCTCTTGAAGGAGTAATTTCTTTTCTTCTTTCATTTTCCCTCTTGAATTAAGACGCCATTAACTCTCTAGTATCGACAGAAATACCAGGCCCCATAGTAGAGGAAACTGTAAATGATACCAGATATTGCCCCTTCGCTGCAGGCGGCTTAGCTTTAATTAAAGCAGAGCATAGAGCTTCGATGTTTTCCTTAAGAAGGTGTCCATCAAATGACAGCTTACCTACACCAGCATTACATACCCCAGCGCGGTCTGCTTTAAATTCAATTTTCCCTTTACGCAACTCGGCAATAGTTTTAGTAACGTCAGTGGTTACTGTTCCAGCCTTAGGTGTAGGCATAAGGTTTCTTGGTCCTAGAACCTTTCCCAACTTCCCAACTTCACGCATCATATCTGGAGTAGCCACTGCGACATCAAAGTCAACCCAGCCGCCTTTAATTTTTTCAACGAGATCGTCACTACCTACAAAATCAGCTCCAGCGTCTAAAGCTTCCTTAGCTTTTTCTCCAGCAGCAAACACAAGAATTTTTAAAGTTTTTCCTGTACCGTTGGGCAAGGAAACAGACCCTCGAATTTGTTGATCGCTTTTCTTTGGATCTATGCCTAATTTAATAGATACATCGACAGTTTGATCAAAGCGCACTGTGGGGCATTGTTTTAAAATATCTATAGCTTCTTGCAGAGAATATGACTTTGAAAAATCATAGCTTTTTAAGATGCCTTGTATACGTTTTCCATGTTTTGTCATAATTATGCAGCCCTATTACAATTTACTCGACGTCTATACCCATACTTCGGGCAGTTCCTTCTACCATACGCTTTGCAGATTCAAGAAGAACGACGTCCATATCTTTCATTTTTTGTTCGGCAATAGCTGTAACTTGTGCTTGGGTCAATTTTCCAACTTTATTCCTGTTAGGAATTTTAGACCCAGATTCTAGATTTAATGCCTTTTTGATCAAAGAAGATACGGGAGGTTGTTTGGTTATGAAAGTGAAAGTTTTATCCGAATAAACAGTAATAACTACTGGCAACAGGTCTCCAGGACGATCTTGTGTTGCAGCATTAAACTCTTTACAAAAACCCATAATATTTACACCAGCAGCACCTAAAGCTGGTCCTATTGGAGGAGCTGGGTTGGCTTTACCACCAGGAATTTGTAGTTTAATTAACTTAATCACCTTTTTATTCGACATACTAAACCTTACTCTATCTTGACGTCCCTCTATGAATAAAGAGGAAGAAACGAAAAACTAAAATTATAAGAAGATGGAGAATAAGAATACACAGATTTTCTTACTCTTATTCACTTTCTTGTTCTAGGGTCACCTCTTCCACTTGCCAAAACTCTAAATCATCAACACGAGTTTCCCTTCCAAAGATGGATACCATGACACTAAGACGCCCTTTATCATGGAACACTTCAGAAACAACACCGATAAAGTTTACAAAAACACCATCATTAATTTTAACTCTGGAGCCAACATCGAACTTGTGTTTTTGCACAACACCAGCTTTTTTCTCTTCAATGTCTTTTAAAATATTTCTCACTTCATCTTCGGATAAAGCTAGAGGTACTCCCCCACCTAAAAATTCAACAACACCTGGATTATTTTTTACATATAACCAAGACTCGTCGGTCAAATGCATTTTAATTAACAGGTACCCCGGCCAGATGAACTTCTCAACGACTTTGTGCTCACCCTTCTTTACTTCCATCACGTTTTCTATAGGCAAGACAATTTCTTGTATAAAATCCGTCATTCCGGAAGATTCTTTAAAATCTTCTAAAGCTTTTTTTACTTTTTTCTCTTGAGCCGTAAAAACTTGAACGACATACCATTTAAACATGCAACTAACCAAACAAAAAGCTTGTTATACCACTTAACAATGTAAGTAGCTTACGAAACACCAAATCTACACAATATATAGAAAAGCCTAAGCCAAAAATACTAGCGATTACGATCTTAACGTATCGTTTTAGATCTCGTTTACTGACCCATTCAATTTTTTTAATTTCATCTAGAAAGCCAGCACCAGCTTGCTTTTTAGCTTTAGCGATTTTCTTAGAGAGTGTCTCTTGGTGATTGCGTTGTTTCATAAGCAAATTTCTAGATCAAAAATTAAGTCTATACGGGTGCGAAGGGAGTCGAACCCCCGACCGGCGGCTTTGGAGGCCACTGCTCTACCAGCTAAGCTACACACCCAAAAAAGCATGATTAAGATTTATCATCTTAATCATGCTTATAAAATCACCTGGTTTAGGCAATAATTTTTGAAATCGTTCCAGCACCGATTGTACGACCACCTTCACGAATAGCAAATCTCATACCTTCTTCTAGGGCTACAGGGCTAATCAATTGAACATCGAATTCAACGTTATCGCCTGGCATAACCATCTCTACACCCTCAGGAAGAGTTACAACACCTGTTACATCTGTTGTGCGGAAGAAGAACTGAGGTCTATATCCAGTGAAGAAAGGCTTATGACGTCCACCTTCTTCTTTTTGCAAGATGTAAACAGTACCTTTAAATTGTGTATGGGATTTTACGCTGTTAGGTTGGCAAATAACCATACCGCGCTCAACATCATTTTTCCCAATACCTCTAAGAAGTAGACCTACGTTTTCTCCTGCTTGACCTTCTGGAAGTTCTTTTCTGAACATTTCCACACCGGTAACAATTGTTTCGCGAGTATCTCTCAAACCAACAATTTGTACCTTATCACCAACCTTAACGACTCCTCTTTCGATACGGCCTGTTACTACTGTACCACGACCAGAAATAGAAAATACGTCTTCGATAGGCATTAAGAAAGGTTTATCAACTTCACGTTCTGGGGTAGGGATATTATCATCTACTGCTTGCATTAGCTCGCGAATCTTTTCAACATAGCTTGCATCGCCTTCTAAAGCTTTCAAAGCAGAACCGCGGATGATAGGGCAGCCTTTGTAACCTTTTTCTTCTAAAAGCTCGGATAATTCCATTTCGACCAAGTCTACAAGCTCGGCATCCTCTTGAGAAATCATATCGATTTTGTTAAGGAAAACAACAATGTAAGGAACCCCTACCTGTCTTGCCAACAGAATATGCTCCTTTGTTTGGGGCATAGCACCGTCAGTAGCGGAAACAACGAGAATTGCTCCGTCCATCTGAGCAGCACCTGTAATCATGTTTTTAACATAGTCAGCGTGACCAGGACAGTCTACGTGAGCATAGTGACGGTTAGGGGTTTCATATTCAACGTGAGAAGCGTTGATAGTAATTCCTCTAGCTTTTTCTTCAGGAGTATTGTCAATAGAACTGTAATCACAAAAATTAGCTAACCCCTCTGCTGACAGTGCGCGTGTGATTGCAGCTGTTAGCGTAGTTTTACCGTGGTCAACGTGTCCAATGGTCCCTATGTTGATATGGGGTTTAGTACGTTGAAAAGTTTCTTTTGACATTTCAGAATCCTCATTAAATTAGTTTTACTCCAACCATTACTTCTGCCCAGAATAGGAATTGAACCTACGACCGCTTGCTTACCATGCAAGTGCTCTACCACTGAGCTATCTGGGCCTATACTTCACGTTTCATAACGGCTCAGAGAATTGCCTAGTCTATGTCACTTATTTTAAAACATCAATAGAAAACAATTAACGATGCCTGTATACAACTCTAGCTTTCGTTAGGTCATAGGCTGACATTTCAACAGTGACTCGATCTCCAACAAGCAAACGAATATTGCTCATACGCATTTTACCGCATAAATGAGCAGTGACCGGCATGCCATTCTCTAGTAATATTTTGAAATGCATCCCGGGAAGGAGCTCTTGCACTCTACCCTCAAGCACGATAGTGTCTTCTTTTTTTGCCATGTATTAATTATCCTTAAACAAAATCCTCTCGGCCAAAGGCATCTCAATTAAAGACTGGCCAGACGGGCAGATTTGGTCTTTTTAAAGAATAGAGCTTATCCCTTTCCGCTCTATCCATAAATGCAGCAGCATTATATTCGGTATGTAGAAAAAGTCAAATCCCTTTCATAGATAGCCTAAATATCATAAAAAATTATTGATTGCTATAGGAATAAGTGGGAAAATTTACTACAACATTTACAATTAAAATCAATTTACTTTACAATGCGTCAGTTTAGTTATTTTTAATAAAATAGAATGATATCTTCTGTTACTTTTAGCACTCCTCATCCTAATGGTTTGGAGAGCATGGCAGCCATGCAAGATCACAGTGGATCCGATAGTGAATCTGTGAATACGAATATAGAGAACCCACAGCCACCTAATAGCGAACTTAGGGGAATAACTACATCTTCTCGCCCTCCCCTCTCTCTGATGAATATTCTCCCTTACCGACCAGCTCCAAGAACATGTATGGACCATGCTCGATCTGTAGGGGAAAAAATTAGTACGTTTTTAAGGGATAACTGGAAATATATTTTATTGTATATCCTTGCTTGGGCATTAATATTGGCCTGTCATCATACTATGGCAGTAACATTGACCATTTGGCTGGGTATAGGCTTAGGTGTTGGTGTTCTTTTTGGTATTTTTACCGCCAATGTTTTGGATAGGAAAAATAAGTATAAAAATACAAACAGCCTGTGGAATTTGATGAATTATGGGTTACAGCAGCTTGATCCCAATGGAACGCGCCAAATTCTTTTAGCAACAATCATTGCTTCTATTTCTTCGCTAATTTACGCTATTCCTGAAGCTGTTGGATTTACGATTGGTGCATGCATAGGCAACCAAATCAGTATTCTCATTTCCTACGGTCTCCGCTTAGGCGATGACGACAATTATGTCGCTGATCGGCAAGCTTTTGATAAAAAGGTGGCGCACATTCAGAAAGCGATTAATCAGTACCAATTAATTAAAAATCAAATGATCATTCAGAAGCAAATTTCTGAAATTGTCGCCCAACAAAATAATCCTCAAATGACCAATACGTTGCATACCCTGCAACTACAAATGAATATGCCATTACCATACGTATTTGATGCACCTAAAACACAATTTAGTGATCACCTACATTTTAGTGATCCTGATTATGTTATCGCTTCTGCGAATCAAAGAATTTTAGCTCTATCACAAACTCTAACCCATCTAAGACAAGAGCCTAATCGTGTTGTTGAGGAGTAGTTTTGAATCCCTCCGTATGTCCCCTACAACATGCTGGATGCTTGAAAAAACAGCACCGCATTTTACAAACTCTGTTTCCCGAAAAATTTCATAAAGACATGTTGTATAACACTCTTTTAGATTTCGGATCACAACCTAAACACTTTGACAAAAGTAAAATTTCAAGGGAGAACCTTGTATTGGGTTGTCAGAGTGATTTATATCTTTATGAAGTATATCAAGAAGGACGTTTATTCTTTTTTACGCATACGGAAGCTTTGATTTCTTCTGGAATAGCAGCATTATTTGCTGAAGTGTATTCTGGGGAAACTCCGGTGACCGTACTCACCTGTAAGCCAGTATTTTTTGATCAACTCAGCCAATACCTATCTTTCGGAAGAGTGAATGGAGGTGAGTCTTTGTATATGCGGATGAAACAAATTTCTGTGCAGTATCTCAAATCTTCAGATTAGAGATGGATATCACTTGCTTGTCAGAAGCTTATATGTTAATATCCGTTCTCTTAATCACGGGGCAGTAGCTCAGCGGTTAGAGCCACGGACTCATAACCCGTTGGTCACAGGTTCGAATCCTGTCTGCCCCAAGCTCTCTTTCCTATCAACAATCGTCTTTATTTCAACCTTTCTGAAATCTCATCATTAAGCAACAGAGTAGTAGCTTCATCATGGTATTTGACTTATGAAGGTACTGTCGCTCAGCTTCTAAAATGTAAAGAAACTGATTTTAAAGCCAATGAACAGCTTGGTATTTTCTAGAGGCTCGCAACAAACCTCATGGTATGACTTTAGGCGAGCTTCTAGGGAACGGGATAACCATGCGCTCATGCGCAGGCATTACAATAGGAATGATTGTAAATGACTCTTAGCAGAAGCCTACTTAGTTAAACTATTTTCCAGATTTAACCAAGCGACTTCAATAATCTTAGAGTCACTATCTACCCTCTGAAGGGCAAGCGGAAGCAATGTTAAAAATTTTAATTAAAAATAGTGCTTCTGAAAGAACTGCACTGCCGATTTGCCTTTAACTACGAGAAGGATTTTTAAGGCTTCTCCGACAATAAATGGCATAGCGCCTAGTTGGAAGCCCTTTACAACATCTATGGATTCCGTGAGCGACATCATATAAAAATAGTAGGCAAGCCAGAGAGATCCCATTACTAGTATTATCAGGGCTGCGATAGTAAGAATAGAAGCCAAGACGTATCCACTGGGAGATTTAAACCGACGATAAAGTGAGGAGATAAATAGAGCAGCGATAGGAAAAGCGTAAAGATATCCTGCTGTTGGACCGAAAAACGCGGTTAAGCCACATCCCGAACCATAAAATACTGGCAAAAACATCCCTGCAACAAGATAAGAGAGCACACTACCGACAGCCATCCTTGGAGAGTATGCAATACCTATACAGAAAATCCCTAATGTCTGAAAAGTAACGAGAATAGGGGTAAAGGGTAGGGGTAGGGCAATCTTCGCTAATAAGGCGAGGAAAAGCGATCCTTCCAATATTTTGACTATTGGACTGTTCAAAATTCTTAACAGATGAGACTTTGTAGCTAAGCTATAACCCATATTCTTCTCCTAATTCTAATCGATATGGTGGCGTAGTTATTTTGAAGCTTCCCTTCTCTCTTGTCAATTTTTCAATTCGCAAACACATAATTAATAAGAAAAGAAAAATTAACTAATTCAAATTATATTAATAATAAAAACGATGATATTTAATTATAATTTATATTAAAATGGCTTCGAATTATTTTAAAAATCAATCATAAAAAGTATTTTTAATAACTAAGAGACATTCTTAGGTGTCCTATTGAGTTTTCTTTGGGAGTAGTCTATATGTTATCTTTAAGTTCATCCTGTAATACACCAGGACTGCAGACAGCAGTTTCACAACAAAATCAAAATACTTTAGATCCTGGTCCACAAAAAATTATTAAATTATCCCGAAAGATCGAAGGCTTTTTAGAAAAGCACAAGCCTCCAGCAAGCACGTGCTATTTAGCTAATCCTACAAGCTCCTCACGTGTGCAAATACTTGACGAGGCATCTTGTAGTAGAGAAGTAACGGCGACACTTGGCCAACAAAACTACCCTCCTCAGGGACCACTTGTTAGAAGTAGTGCCGATAATTTTTATCTTGATGTAAAGGAATACTCTACAATCCACGGTACCGCTTGTACAGCGCTTTCTTTGTTAAAAACGGATGTACGTTCCGGTATAAAACGTCGCCTTCCAATAATACCGGGAGCAACAAAACAAAAAATGCAACGATTCTGCCCTACTTCAATAGAAGAGTCAGATAGACAAGCTGTTCGTGTCGAAAAAAGAACAAGAGACATGCTATTTATAGCACAGAAAGTTCGACAATATAATATTTTTGAAGATAGGTGTGGAGCAGTTTTAGACCTTTGGCATGTAGCTCCGACAGATACAAACCCTAAGGATGCTCAAAAAATTTGGATAAAAACCCCAGATGGCTATAAATCTCCATTTTGCTATGCGAAATGTTTGAATTACGCTAGAACAATTCGTTGTTATAGAACAACCGCCCCAAGTAGAGGAAGCTTTTTACTCGAAGAAAATCAAGGTAGCATTCTTGCTTCAAGTGTAGCGTATACTCTGGGAGCTATATTCAGACATAGCCGTTTCAAAAATATACTACTTGAAAAAGAGACTTTGAATAACGGCGAGGCAATCTACGTCGCTGATAGTGTATTAGTGCAAATAATTCTCCTGATTTCCTTGGTCGCAAGAAACGCACACCCCTATGCTAAAGATGTAAAACCCGAAGCTATCTTTTCAGAAGATGAGAAGAACGTCATAACCCTTGCATCAAATATCTTCCGAGAACAAGTCTTAGGGAAAATACCATCAAACAAAGATGAGGCAGAAGTTTCAGAAACCAAACCCCTGGAATTCTCTGTAGCAAGCAAAAACAGCGATCCATGGCGTCAATCAAAGTTAGATCAACTAAGTTCATCTAATGTTCAAGAAGACAACTTCGATGATTTTGCAGGAGAAGAAGGGGAAGCGATAACACCACATACAGCTGAAAGGCTACTCGCAATATCTTCGTCTATTCTTAATCCCTCCCCCTTAACAGATGCTCCACCATTAACTCCGACACCAGGCTCCTCCCCACAATACTTAACACCTTCCCCTCACGGTGAAGATGACTATACATTTGACATCAACTCCTCCCCTCTAACAGAAGCTCCACCATTAACTCCCGCGCCAGGCTTCTCTCCACAATACTTATACTCCCCCTTGGCAGATGCTCCACTATTAACTCCTGCACCAGGATTCTCTCCACAATACGTATCCACTCCTATCCATGACGATGAACATGACCGCACATCTGATATGAACTCCTCCTCCTTAACAGACGCTCCGCCATTAACTCCCGCACCAGGATTCCACCCACAACACGCATCCTCTCCTCTCCATGATGATGAAAATGACCGCTCATTTGACGTGAACTCTTCCCCCTTAACAGATGCTCCGCCGTTGACTCCGTCGCCAACTCCGCGCTCAAATATCTACCGATGGTATCCATAGTATTTATCGCCTTCCCTTTACACTGAAAACAGACTCACTCCCATTCCTAGACTACTGAATTCGATATGATTATAGCGCTGAGAAAAACTGCGGATTATCTATCAGAAAAATAGGGGTCAGATTTACTTAATGATCCTTTTCTCTAACTGCATATTAGCTGTTAACGGTGTTAGGGAAGGTGAAAAAAATCGTGACCCCTCACTCATTCAAAGGTGGCTAGAAAACAGAAACACCTGTCTGAAAAAACTGATTTGCTAATTTACAACCCGATATTTTAATCATAGACGAGTCGATGGGGACCGTCGTAGATATTCCCCCAAACTTCACTTGAACGATAATTTTTATCTAATGAGCCATAGACTAAGTAGTTCAAAGAAAAATGATTGTAAATCACAACTCCACGCAAAAGTAAAAAGATACTAATGATGTAGAGACTAAAACCTATGACGCCTGTGGTTATGGAACCAAGTAGCATACCGATTATACTACAAATGACACCGAAAATAACAAGCACAATAGAAAGTATCACGCATACTCTCTCAGCCAAAGGAAACTCATCCCATAGATTGATCGGTTCCTGATTTTGCAAACAGAAACCTGTAGGAATTACTGTCGCCATAACCATCATCTTCTTTAGATTTTGCAAAACACAGTCTATCTTAACTTTAAAAAAAAGACTATACGGCTTTTGTTTTTTACCGGCGTCGATTGTTGCTTACTAAACCCACCAAGACAATGATATTAGCGATAAACACAATCAAGCACATAAATAAGCTTATTGTCTGTGATACTGCTAGAACATCTCCGGTCTGCCATGCTAAAGAAGCATTGTGTAAATGATTAGAATACAATCCCGTATCATTTGCATCTGTTGTATTACTTCTTCCTAATGTGCTAGGGACCTGCATAACTATACTATTAAGGATCCCAACAACAGTAGATAAAAATATTCCATGAGCTACCCCAATGATTGCCTGCACAGCACCGATTCTGTTCCCATCTACAGAGCGCACAACGACTTGCGATTCCTGAGGAGCACCTGTCAATCTTTGTAAAATAGTAGTTTGGATACGTCCTCGCAATCCTCGGAAGCAATTTCTTAATAACTCCATAAAGATAACACTACCACTTAATGTAGATGCTACAACAAATATAGCTTGCAAAATCGGAAATGGATTGCCGTACCTTCTTACACAATTGAGATTATCCACAATGGTTACTAGAAAAATCAGAGGTGTTAATCCATGAGCAATAAGACGTAATGATCTATACGCATCGCGAACAGAACGACGATTGGTCAACAATAGAAGAAAGTATCGCAAGAGATTCAAAGTATAGCCAAAAATGATTACGTACGAAACATAAACATCAGGAGCGTATGTCACAGAAACGATGATGTACTCTTGCAGTAAACCACAAACTCTAAATATACAGAATATACTCGATAAAAGAATATCACTCCTGGATTGTGGAGTGAAATTAAACTCTACTTCTGAAGATGTTTCTCCCAATTGCAATAACTCGGATAATCTCTCAAAGGCCCCTTGACCATGACCTATTTCCACCAAAGAAATCTGATTGGAAGCAAGCGGCAACATACTTTCTGAGCTCGATTCACCAGAAGAAGAATGGTGTGCTAGACGTAACGCCCAAACATAGCTAGGACAACGCAAACTTGGCAAAAACAATCCCTCAGCTCCTGAAGAGTAAGCAAGAGTTGTAACGTTAGAACGTGCAAATCCTGCCGAGTCCAACAGAGTAGTCATATCTCCTGACACCCTAAAATGGGCTGCGTTACTTCCTGTAACATATGTCGTAGGGGCGATCCCAATTACCCTAACCCGATCACCATAAGGTACGTGACGCAATACCTCATTAACTATAGCCCCACCATCACCGTAAAATATAATTGTATGATGTCTATGCTGGTTGTCAGGATGAGAGAAAAAGTATTTCAAGGATTCAATCAATGCTTGACATAGGGGACTAGAACATGAAACAACAGGTCTTCGTAATAATCGAGAGCGTCCCCCCCCTCCTCCCCATCCAGAATTATACAACAGACGTACAGGCTCACCTCGGACCTCACTAAGGTACAAGGACTCGTGTTGAGCCTCTAGTAAAGTTTGGAAACTCCCATTAACGTAGGTAACACAAACCTCATGAGCTCTTGGTATCTCTGCATTCGGATCAAAAATACTCACAGCTTCAAAAACTTCTGGTTGTTCCATTACATCAGATCCACATCCTCCATGAATGAAACAATTTACGCGTTCAGAAGTCTGTTGAGACAATGATACATCATCACCAGCAGAAGGTGGGTGATAATCTCCTAAACTGATATTTTCTAAACTCGAATTGCCATCAAGATTGACAGTCACAATCATAAAAACATTCAACTACAATATAGCGTAATAGGTATTCATAAACTTACGTGCAGAGAAAAAAAATAGTCGTCTTCTCCAGCTTTCGTTTGTGCTGAGATTCGCACTTTATTCTGTAAATCAAACCTAGAAATGCGGCTATGTCTATGTCTTAGTCTTCTGTACACATAGAACCGCATTTTTAAGAGATAATTAAGATAAAGGAACTTATAAGTGTGATGTTATAGTAATTCGCATCTGTGAAAAAAATTAGCCCGAGGTTTTGATCTATTCCAACTAAATTGTCTAGAGCTTTTTAACAAATGTCTTTATCCACAAAATAAAAAAATATCCGAACAGAAATCCAAAAACTCTTATAAATTTAGCAAACTGTGGTATGCGTTATTTTGTATGCGTTAAAATCTCTCTCGCATATCTTTCGCGTTTCCATGCAAGTTCTCTATCTGTTTTCTCTTTTTGCCAAGAGAGGAGATCTTTTTTAAATTCTAGTTCTTTTTCTCGCATTTCGAGATCTTTGTAAGCATATTCCACATCTTTAGAATGTCGACAGGCGTGCCAAACATGAGCTATCTCATCAAGCTTTTGTAGTAAAGCATCAAACGAAAAGTTCTCACTATTCAAATCATCAGCAGGCATACGTAGGGAGGAAAAAATATCGTTACATGCTTGTAGAACTCTCTTACCTGAGGGCAACTCTTTTATTAGTTCTACAGCCTGTTTACTATTTTCTAATTCGATATTCTCATTTTTACATTTAAGAACGAGATCGCGGTAGAGATCTTGGCTCTCTTCTACCAATACTTGAAATAAAGAATCGAGCTGGCTTGCTAGAGTTTCTCTATCCTCATCTGTCATAGAATCAAAACAACTATCTATACTAAAGTTCTGATGTCCAACAGACTCTTTCATAACAATCTCTGCATCTTCAGCGATTGTATTACTGTAGGATACTATAGGAGAAAACGCGAAGACTAAACTATAAATAAACAATCTTTTAATCATACTTACTCTTATTCTTCTTTAATCTGAACTAATTCACTCAAACTCACGTGCAACATAGGAAATAAAAAACGAAAAAGCCAACCCGAAGTTTATTACAAATAAGACTACAGAATTTAACACGGATATGAATGAATCAATCTACCTTATAGGTAAAACGATTAAGGACAGCTTCTTAACATATTTCTAAATTAATATATTTTCTCTGCTTTTACTATTTTGCCTCTAGGGGACTACACATACATAAAACATGTAGAACACAAGAAATCGATATATATACCACTGTGATAAACATCAGCATAGCGTGATAAACGAAAGTAAACATCCGCATGAGTCCTATTCTAAATAACAACCTATGCAATCGACCCAACTTGAGCATTTCTAAAATGAAATTCAAGAAATCTGATTTGCAAATTACCAGACTATGCTCGATTTTCAGCGGGCATATCCGTTGCACAGATTGAATAGGGAGTAGAGGAACTTTAGTGTATCGATGCATCTGTAATCAGTTTAGAGGAAAAGCACTAGCAAGCAGAAAGAAAATGCAACACAAGTTATTTAAAATCAACAAGAAAGAACCATTATTTTCTGCTATATAAATCACTGAAAATATGTGCTTTTTCACTAGCTATACGTGAGCACTTGGGTATTCCCATTGTGACATTTTTTTTATAATTCGTGGCACAGATTCAGCGCATTGTAAGTCCTTAATAGATAAAGGCAAGCGCAAAGTGTTATGTGCTATAACTTGCTCGTAAGCAAGTAGCGCTTTAATAGCAATAGGGTTAGTCGTCTGATTAAGCCAAGAAGAAACTTCTCGCCACAAGCCCGCACGATACTTGTTACGAGGATCCTCAACACACTCACGTGCCTCTTTTGGCCAGATATTAGATAGAACTGAAATTAACCCCTGTGCCCCGCACTCATACATTTGTGGCCACAAGCCATCGTCACCACAATAAAGAACTACGTTAGAACTAATCTGCGCGTATTCTAGACAATTTTTAATAGACCCTCCGGAGTCTTTCAAACCATAGAAAAAAGGGTGAGTAGCAAGAGCTCGTACTGTGTCTAAATATAACGTTGTTCCTGATCTAGAAGGAATGTTATATAGAATTGCAGGCTTGTTTGTTTTGTTTAACAGAGATTCAAACCAAAGGGTCTGACCATGTATACCAGGCTTAGTATAAATAGGGGTAGTGATTAAAAAACCGTAAATAGGATACGACTGACATGTATGGATCCACTCTGAAGCTTCGTGTAGTGATGTCCCTGGTACACCAACAATTATGGGAACCTTCAAGTTTAAAGAACATGCATAGGAAACTAAGGATTCTTTTTCCTTTGCTGTCATGGATAGGCTTTCTCCTGTACTACCAAGAAGAACAACGCCATTGCCTTCTCTCTCTTGAAAACGCAAGAGATTTTCAAAGCTTAAAAAATCTATAGAATTATTAGGTAAGAAAGGCGTGACAGAAGCCGTGAGTAATTTCATAGTAATCAGCGGTTATACTACAGAAAACTTCTGCTTAACATAATCATTATGGAGTTGTTCTACAACATTTCCTGCAAGATTTTCAGGAACAACTAAGCTTAATGCCATACAGCTTTGGCAACAGCAAAAGATTGGGGAAGGATAATGCCGTAATTTTTCCGTCACAGTCGTTACAACCTTTGTTGAAGCTAATCCGGAACCGATCATCGTGATTAACGCCAGATCATAGAGCATATGCACTGTGCCAATGCTCGATAATTTATCATACAGCTCTCGAATAACATCGTCAGAAACGTCATCATCATCAGTTGTAAAGGATACCGTGCTGTCTTGAGAAGTTATTAATCCAGGAAGAACATGATGGATTTCTAGTATAGGTAAAATCTTATCCAAGCCCACAGTACTTGAACCGCTGCAGTCTATCGACCATAAACGCTGATGCTGACGTAAAGACAATGCTTTTACACGTGGCTCATGACTCATAATTTTATCCATAGCATAGATCCACGTGCCCCCTTTAGACAAATCAAAAGTTGAGGTTACAAAAATAGGGATACCAGCGCGCACACAAGGAGAAAGCATAGGTGGATAAAGAATCTTGGCACCAAATGTGGCAAGATTCTGCATTTCTTCAAAACTCAACTCGGGAATAAGTTGAGCATCTTCAATAATTCTAGGATCCATGGTATAAATACCGTTAACATCCGTATAAATACGCACTTCCTTAGCGTGACTCATTTCAGCAATTAAAGCTCCAGAATAATCACTACCCCCTCTACCTAATAGTGTTGTTTCCCCAGAAGCATTTGCTCCTATGAATCCCTGGGTAATGTAACAAACATCACTCCGAAAATCGAGAGCATGCCAATTCTCACGCATACGCAAAATGTCAGGAGTTGCTCGACTATACTCACCGTCTGTTAATATAACGGTTCTAGCTTCCAAAAACTCTAAAGAGAAATCATTACTACAGCAAAAAGCATGAAATAGAGAGGCTGATATATCCTCTCCTATAGCAAGAATTTCTGCGCGATCACGCGGTGATATTTTTTCCTTATCCATACAACTTTGTAACTTCTCTATCCAGGGAGATATAGAGAATGTGAGTTGTAGATCATGAATAATTTCATTATGTTTGTTTGCTATGTCCAAAATGATGTGTTCCCGATATTCACTAGAAACGGAACAAAACATATCCAAAAGATCCGTAATACCGGCTACAGCACTGACAACAATAAACCACGGCGTATTCTTATGAACAATATCATAAACTTTTCTGATACTTTCCGCAGTTCCTAAACTCGTCCCACCAAATTTATAGACTACTGGGGGCATGCATATTCTCCAGCATTCTGAAAACAGTAGTTCTGCATATTCATCAATAAAGCTCCCGCAGCACCTCGAACAAGATTATGTATCAATACATTCATCTTTATTGTTCGGGAATCTCCTCCATAAGTAACGGGACCTATATGCACACGCATATCATCATCTGTGAGATCTTTTCTTGCCTGTGGATGCCAAGGAGAATCGTAAAGTTTATACGTTTCGGGAAATTCTGCATTCTTACGGTGATAAATATGAAGAATGTCTTCTATAGCTACAGTATTATGAAAAGTCACGTGTAAGGTCAATGTATGCCCATAAATTACAGGAACACGGTGCACAGTAACCGTTATAGGGAAATCCGCAGGTTCTTCACTACTTCCTAAAATCTTTAACGTTTCTCTCAGGATCTTTTCCTCTTCCTTTACTATGTGAGGAATTGTATTTCCTAAAATATCCATAGAAGAAATCCCAGGATACCCAGCTCCACTCACTGACTGCAAAGTAACAATATGTACATGACCTATACTCAACTCCGTTAAAGGAGCTAAGGCCAAGGCAATACCTGACACACAGCAATTAGAGTTTGTTATGATTCTTCCTGGAAAAGGTTGCTTATTCACAAGTTGAAAATGCTCCGGATTTACCTCAGGGATAACTATAGGAACAGCAGGGTGCATCCTATAAGCTGATGCATTAGAAAAGATCAACTTCCCCTTAGACAAGCAGTAGGACTCTAATGATTCTGCTACAATCTCTGGCAAAAAAGACACGACAACATCTGACTCGACTTCTTCAATCCTACGAACAGGTACGTATCTCATGCTGGCTGGCATAGGGCCTAACGACTCTTGCCACACACATACAGAACCATAAGTTTGACTACATTTTGTCTCGGAGGCAACAACTTCACAAATATGCCAAGGAAACCATTTATGCAAGAGAGCTACAAACTTTTGTCCAACAAGTCCAGTAGCTCCCAAAACAGCCACACGCATGTGTTGCCTCCTGAAATCATACTATATCATCCTTGATTACGAATAAAAAAAGCAGGCCAATAAACCGCCATGAAATTTAGGTTGGTGATAATCCAAAACACGTGCTTCTTATTCAAAAATCAAAGAATCTTAGAGGCCGCATTGTAATAACCGTTTTGTTTTTTAAGCAAGAACTGTTCGTTCACATAGAAACCTTTAGCCCTACTTCAGGTCCATAACATCCAGGGGATGGAGACTCATCGATTAACCAATCTAAAATTCTTAAAGCCCCCTCTGCAAACACTGCCCTAGAAAAGACCTTATGGTGTATAATGATTTGTTCTTTATCACTAATAAAGGCGACTTCATGTTCGCCAGCAATATTCCCTACACGCGATGCATGCAGTTCAATATTTTTTACACTATGACAACGAGACCCGATACTATATTCCTGTTGCCAGGCCTCTTGCTTAGTATTGCGAAGAATAGAGGCTAGTTCTTTAGCCGTTCCAGAAACTGGATCCCTTTTTCCTCGATGATGCACTTCAGAAATTCGGATATCGTACCTATCATCAAATACCCGAGCAAGTAGACCTGCCAAACGTTTTTGCACATATGCTCCTAGACTTGTGTTAGGGCAGACAACAACAGGAACATAAGCAGCTAAACGTTGTAATTTCTCATCTACAGAGCAAGAGGGCTCAGGCTTTGTCGTAGCAAAAATCAGGGGTTTAGGGTTAGAAAGCAAGGCAACGAGGAGTTCATCTGAAAAAGATGAGGAAGAAAAATCTACAAGAACGTCATTACTTTCTATAACGGAGTCTAAGGAATAAGAGCTCTGTCTAGAGAACCCTGGGCCTAAAATAAAACGGTTTGATGATCTCAACAAAGAACTCAATAACGTTCCCATTCTTCCCGAACATCCGATAATACCAACACGCATACAACCTTCTAAAAATGCAGACAAAACACTACTTTTTATATCCCTAAAAGGGATTAGCTTTCTCTCGACAAAAATCCTAAATGACCCTAGAATTTAAATCTCTTTGATTCTTTCAACACGAATTGTTCTTTATAATCCGTAATAGTCTATACAAGTAGAAAGCTTTTTTAAGTAGATCCTAAACTATAAACTTCTATTTATTCATGACTCGTCACATCGCTGCAATACTTTCCAACTCTGAAAGTTATTCAGATGCACTGTTAAATTCTCGACTTGCTTTATGGAAGGCTTATTGTCCCCAAGTTTTTTTTGAGTATTTAGATGCTCTGAATCTAACTGCAGGATCAGTGATAGATATTGATCACATTAACCATACTATCCTGTCACAAACAGGTCTTACATTATCCTCAACAAAAGATTATCTCCCGCCACACGATTATTTATTTGAGTTAAGTCAGCAACGGTTTCCTATAGCTAAACACATACGCAAAATGGAGGATGAAAGTTTTTCGCCTCTTCCTGATCTCATTCACGATTTATTTTGCCATGTCCCATGGTTACTGCATCAAGAATTCGTAAAATTTTTTTCTTCTATGGGGAAGCTCTTTATAAAAGCTGTAGAACGAGCAAAAGAAATCTATTCTATAGAAGACCAGCCTCGAATACTTAACAGCAATGTTCTAGCAATCTCGCGGTGTTTCTGGTTTACAGTAGAAAACGGTCTTATTGAAAAACAGGGAAAGAGAAAAGCATACGGAGCTGCTATATTAAGCTCCACAGATCAGTTATCCTATACCTTTAACAACAACGTATTCATTTCTCCGTTTAAAACCGAACACATTATACAACGCCCCTGCAATCCAAAATCCCTACAAACCACTTTCTTCATCATTCGTGATTTTAGCGAATTAAATGACGTTGCAGAAAAAATGCACCTATTTCTAGAGCAAGGACGACTTGATTTTATTGTCTTTGGTCCACACGATGTATACTATCAAGATATTATCTATTTTTTAAATGAACATGTCTTTTCATAAAAATAGGGTGCTTTTTAACCTATCACTCACATTTTCATTGATTTTGATCCTATCAAATCTCGTAGCAGCTTCTAGGCTTGTTATTACCTCCTACTTCACGATCCCTGGAGGGCTGATACTCTATCCCGCAACCTTTGTAATCTCTAATATTGTTAATGAGGTCTTTGGCCCTGAGAAAACCCGGCGTATGGTTTTGTCTGCATTTGCTGGAAACATATTCGCATTGGTATTCCTTCATATTGTCTCTTTTCTTCCGGCATCTTCTCCAGATGTAGAGTATGCATGGCACACCCTTTTTGACATTAGCCCGATAGTATTTATAGCGTCCTTTGTCTCTTTTTCAGTCTCTCAGCAGCTAGAGATTGTCTCCTTTCACTTCCTCAAACAACACTTTCCTAACACTCCTGCTTGGCTACGTAACAATACCTCCACACTGCTCTCTCAAATGATAGACACGTTTATTGTGGATTTTGGCGTCATTTACCTAGGAATGCGCCTCCCTTTTACAAAAACCCTACAAATCATGATGTGCTCTTATTTTTATAAAGCTTTCTTTAACATTCTCACCACTCCCATCTTTTATATCGGGGTAAGAAAATCTTATGCGTCTGCAAAGATAATGTAAAATAATAAGAAGTTAGTAAGTCATTAATAAAAAATTAAAATGATTTTTTTCTTTAAAAAAACTATAATCGTTGCAAAAAAAAATAAAATAACAGTTTTATGGCTAACTTTCTTCTTTGTCCGCCAACTACTTACCAAAGATCTATTTATACATCGTATAATCCCTATAATACTTATTCTTCCGGAGAAAGAACGGTTGGTTTTATGCGTAAAAAAACACCTATTACCGGACCAGGCTCCTTTGATAACGCTTCATTTTTAAGTAAATTAGCTAGAGTCATACTAGCTTCTGTATTTATTATTATTACTCTAGGGTTGATTCTATGTTTTATGTCTACACAGAATCTCTTGGACTTTGATATCCGCTGTTCTTGTGTAGATGGCGCAGAATATTATTACCCACCCTACCTGTATGACGCGTCTGTATTTAGTTCAAAACCGGAAATTTCATTTGGCAGCTGGGACCATCTAGAAATCTCAACTCATCTTATCAGGCTGTCTGAGAAGCATACTAATCTATTCGTGTCCTCTCTTTATACACCGTCAACTTGTTTTTCTATAGAACGCGTGGTGTTAGAAGACCTACACATGTTTGACTTCTCTACTCAAAGCATTTTAGACCACCCTGACAGCACTCAATGTCATCACCAAGACAATTACCAAGACTATCCTCATTTAGTGGAAAGGGGTTGTCAAAATTTCCGAATCTACGCTTACCCATTATGGCACCACCCCTGTGCGAATAATGCGGAGGAACTGAACTCCTTGATGTTATCAACAGCACAAAGGGGTTTTGCGGGGGTATCTCATTGGACACTGGTAATCGTCAACTTATACAGAAGGGAGGTTGTTTTCTTTGATAGTCTAGCGAATTTTATAGATAATCGGATAATTGACCCAGCACTAAACTCGATAGCTACTAGATTAGGAAATGTTCATCCCGATGCCAATGGAGCGTGTTCTCCGTTTATTGTCAAAAAAGTTATAAAAACCCCCATACAACAAGACAGTTCGTCTTGCGGAATTTGGCTTTCTCTATTCCTTGATAAATACTTAGACGACCCCGACTACGTGCCCCCCGTAATGGGATACACACAAGCTCAGTATTTCTTACAGGAATTCTTAGAAACTATTCACCAACGCCCAATAACTCAAGCTTCCGATTACACTCTTAACTTGCTAGGAATTACATGCGATCAAGCAGAAAACTCATCCAGTACGCTATAATCATCCTCACTTTGTTTTCCTCCACTTTTGCGTTAGCAACAACAAAGGAAAACCATCCGTGTGTCGTACTTACAGGAGCTTCAGGACAACTAGGTTCAGCAGTCACCTTGTATCTTCACGAACGAGACTACTATCTACTACTTATAGGCAGACAACACGATAAACTTCGGACACTACACGAACAAAACCCCAATTCTTCAACTCTAGCTATAGACTATTCTTTCCCCGGATATCTTGCAGATTATAAAAAAACTCTTAAAGAGCTCAATCGCCCTATTCAAGGGCTGATCATTTTAACACCTCGCCCTATTTGGGGAAGCGTTTTACAATCCCCGGAATCTTGGGAATCCACATTACAAACAACTTTTATAGCACAGACAGCTCTAATTCAAGCGACTCTCCCCTATATGAGTTCTCAAAGTTCTATTGTGATCATAGGAGGAACGACATCTATACAACGCCTACCCGCTTACGGTCTATCCTGTGTTATTCGTCGTATGTGGACAACGTATGCTAAAGCTCTTGCTTATGAATTGGGCCCTAAAGGAATTCGTGTAAACGTTGTCTCTCCAGGAGTTGTACTCACTCCTTTTCATAAAAATAGAATTCAAGAAAAAGCTAGAGTAAACCAATCTAGCTATATGGAAGAATATAATAAGGAGACTGAAGAAATACCTTTACGTCGTCATTGCGAATCTGAAGAGCTAGCAAAAACCATAGAGTTTCTCCTAACACCATCCTCCTCTTTTATTTCAGGGGTCAATCTACTTTTGGATGGGGGTTTTACCTCCTCTCTGAACTAACTAAAGTTTTCCGACTTTAAACTGATTCAATCCATCTAAATCAAATAGAGTGATAGGAAGGTATCCCAAACCGTATCACTCAACTTTCTGTTTAAAAAATTCATCCCATTTTTCAACAAAAGATAAGCGTATCTTATTAATTCGTGCAGACTTTCACAAATCCGTTGTTATTGACTTTCTAGGGATTCTATGTTAACAATTCTTCCCTTTGTCTACATTGTCAACCTTTTTCTAGGAAAGCATCATTTATGGAAGCACGCTCTGAGTTATGGTCATTAGACGCAATTAAAGAAGTATATAACACTCCTGTTTTTGAGTTAATCCATAGGGCGAACGCTATATTAAGAAGTAATTTTCCCCACTCCGAATTACAGACATGTTATCTTGTTTCGATAAAAACAGGTGGTTGTACTGAAGATTGCGCTTATTGCGCACAGTCTTCACGTTACCAAACAAATGTCAAACCAGAACCAATGATGAAAATCACAGAAGTCTTGGATAAGGCAAAACATGCTATAAATTCTGGAGCCACTCGCGTGTGCCTCGGAGCTGCTTGGAGAGAAGTAAAAGATAACCATCAATTTGATCGCACTTTAGAAATGATCAAAGGCATTACCAATATGGGCGCTGAGGTATGTTGTGCTCTTGGCATGCTCACCCCAAATCAAGCTGAAAAGCTCTTTAAGGCCGGTCTCTATGCTTATAATCACAACTTGGATTCTTCTGAAGGTTTTTACAAGACAATCATTACCACACGCAAATATGAAGATCGTTTACGAACTTTGGATATCGTTGAAAAATCTGGAATTAATGTCTGTTGTGGTGGGATTGTTGGTATGGGAGAAACTGTTGAAGATCGTATCGAGATGCTTCATAACCTAGCATGTAGAGAACGCATGCCAGAATCGGTGCCTGTCAATGTGCTTTGGCCGATAGAAGGGACTCCCCTACACAATCAGAAATCGATATCTTTTTGGGAAATCTTACGTACGATAGCTACAGCACGCATTGTGTTTCCCCACTCTATGGTGCGCCTGGCCGCAGGACGTGCTTTCCTTTCTGTGGAACAACAAACTCTATGTTTCATTGCCGGAGCAAATTCGATTTTCTATGGTGAGAAACTCCTCACTGTAGATAACAACGATATAGATGAAGACACCGCCATGCTGAATTTACTTGGAATGCGTCATCGTCCAGCATTTTCAATGAAAAGAGGGCAACCATGCCAATCTGTAACCTGTTAGAACAAAGATTAGAAAAACAAAAACATAGAAAGATTCACCGAACATTAAAAACTGTCTCTACTTCTATAGATTTCACGTCTAATGATTATCTTGGCTTTGCTAGATCTTTAGAGTTGAAACAAAGATTTTCTAACGCATGGGATTATATGCATTCCCTGGGTTCTACAGGATCACGTCTCCTCACAGGGCAATCTCTTCTAGCAGATCGTGTAGAACAATACATTGCTGCCTATCATAATATGGAAAGCGCTTTAATTTTTAATTCTGGATACATGGCAAATCTCGGATTAATTTCAGCACTGGTTTCTAAAGAAGACCGTGTAATCTACGATATCTATATCCACGCTTCTATCCATGACGGCATTCGCCTTGCGAAAGCCCAGGGGATCCCCTTCCGTCATAATGACATTCAACATTTAGAAAAGCGTTTATCACAACCACACTGTGGACAAACCTTTGTTTGCGTGGAATCTGTATATTCGCTTCATGGTTCAGTATCTCCCCTAAAAGCCATCTGTGCTTTATGTAAAAAATACTCTGCGCATCTTATTGTTGACGAGGCACATGCTCTAGGAGTCTTTGGAAATATAGGGGAGGGATACGTAGCTTCTTTAGGGCTTCAAAATGACGTATCTGCAACTGTATATGCTTTTGGAAAAGCTTTAGGGATTCATGGTGCAGCAGTTGGAGGAAAAGCTATTCTTAAAGACTACCTAATTAATTTCTCCCGTCCTTTTATTTATACCACGGCTCTACCTCCCCATGCGTTTGCATTGATCCAATTGGCCTATCAATATAACGAAAAAGCGAATGTCCTTAGAGAAAATCTCCAACAACTGATCTCTTATTTCCGAGAAAAAGCACAAGACATGCGTTTACCTATTTTTAAAGACAATGGCAATACGCCTATTCAGTCCTTATGTATACCAGGAAGCACTCAAGTACGCAAAGCAGCAAAAACACTTCAGGATTTTGGATTTGACGTCCGCCCTATTGTCAGTCCAACTGTAAAACAAAAAGAAGAATTATTACGGATATGTCTTCACTCGTTTAATACCAAAAGTGAAATCACAGAATTCTTGAATAAATTATACGAAATCCAAGAAAGCTTATGCATATTATCATAGCAGGAATTGATACAGAAGTCGGCAAGACATTCGTTAGCGCCATCTTAACTATCCTATTTCAAGCAGAATATTGGAAGCCCATACAATCTGGCTCCTTAAACCACTCTGACAGTGCCATAGTTCATGAACTCTCAGGAGCTCGCTGCCACCCAGAATCTTACCGACTTTCTCATTCCCTAGCAGCCCACCAAGCAGCTCAAATCGATAATATCACTATTAATCAAGAAACTATCACTCTTCCAAAAACAGATTCTTCTCTCATTATTGAAACTTCAGGAGGATTCCTCTCTCCCTGCACATATAATTCTTTACAGGGTGATGTTTTTGCGAAATGGCCATGCCATTGGGTGCTTGTTAGCAAAGCCTATTTAGGAAGTATCAATCACACTTGTTTAACAATTGAGGCTATGCAAGCAAGAAACCTCAGCATCTTAGGAATAATTCTCAATCAATACTCTAAGGAAGAAGAAGATTGGCTGCTTAATATGACCGGTCTGCCTTTTTTGGGACGTTTGAATTATGAAAAGATGATTTCCAAAGCTATAGTACAAAACTACGCAAATCTATGGAGAGAAACCTGGAAATATAGAGAAATACAGTGATGTTTACAGATCTAAAGAATGAGAAAAAAAAATCTAAAATATGGCATCCCTTTGCTCAACCTGGTTTAGATCACGAACCTATCCACATTGTACGTGGAGAAGGTGCTTATCTCTATACAGAATCGGGCACTGCTTATCTGGACGCCATTTCTTCATGGTGGTGTAATCTTCACGGTCACGCTCATCCCTATATTGCACAAAAAATCTCAGAACAAGCATACCAACTTGAGCATGTAATTTTTTCTAATATCACACATAGTCCCGCTGAAGAGCTTTCTCAAAGGCTTACGGAACTACTTCCAGACGGTTTAGAACGTTGTTTCTTCTCTGATAATGGTGCCTGTTCTATAGAAATCGCTTTAAAAATCACTCTCCAATATTTTTATAATCAAGGAAGACCAAAAACTCGTTTTGTATCTTTGAAACATGGCTACCATGGAGATACTTTCGGAGCTATGTCCATAGCAGGCCCGGCCGATATTAATCAGCCTTTCCAATCTCTATTTTTCCCTGTGGATACTATCGACCCTCCCTATTATGGAAAAGAAGATATCTCTTTACAGCAAGCACAAGCTCTATTTTCCACAGGAGAAATTGCAGGATTTATTTACGAGCCGATCTTACAAGGCACAGGAGGCATGCGTGTGCACAATCCTGAAGGATTAGATGCCATTTTAGCACTCGCCAAACACTATGATGTGTTTTGCATAGCCGATGAAATTCTTACAGGATTCGGACGCACAGGACCATTGTTTGCTTCAGAGTACATGCAAACGAACCCAGATATCCTCTGTCTTTCTAAGGGGTTAACAGGTGGATTTCTTCCTCTTGCTGTTACTGTAGTGCGCGAAGAAATTTACCAAGCTTTTGTAGCTAAAGATCGTAGATTATCTTTTCTACATGGCCATACCTATACAGGGAATCCCTTAGGGTGTGCTGCAGCTTTAGCATCTCTGGATCTCACATTATCCCCGCAGTGCAAACAACAACGTGAAATGATAGAGACTTGCCATAAGCAATTCCAATCACAATACGGATCACAATGGCAACGCTGTGATGTCTTAGGAACGGTACTCGCTGTAGATTATCCAACCAAATCTTTAGGATATTTCTCTAATTTACGTGATACCCTTTATAACTTCTTTATAGACAATCACCTCATTCTACGCCCCTTAGGAAATACTATTTATGTCCTTCCTCCCTACTGTATCCATGAGGAAGATCTGCAGCGAATTTATCATTACCTCCAGGAGATTCTATGCTTACGAGTACAATAACAACCTTTGTATCATATGCATCACGTTGGTCATCTATCCTTAAAAATATCGTTGCGGATAACGAGTTACATAGCAAGTGGGTCAATACACTATCGTTTTTAGAAAACTGTGGGGCAAAAAAGATCTCAATTAGTGAGCACCCTACACAAGTAAAAAAAGAAGTATTAAAACACGCTGCAGAAGAATTCCGTCATGCGTTTTATCTAAAAACGCAAATCTCGAGAGTCTCAGATCAACCTTTCCTTGATTATTCTCTAGACAAAATGCTCGGTTCCTATGGTGTTAAGTATTACCTAGATCTTCTAGATGTGCGCACATGTAAAATACTGAAAAACCATTACCACCTTTCTGAACAAACATTGAAGACCACAGCCTACGTACTTGTCACCTCTGCTATAGAAATGCGCGCTGCTGAGCTCTACCCTATCTACCATGATATTTTAAAACAGGCTGGGAGCAAGGTCACTATAAAATCCATTATCTTGGAAGAACAAGAACACCTAGAAGAAATGGAATCAGAATTAGCAACATTACCACACGCAAAAGACCTTCTTTCATATGCTTGCAAAATTGAAAGCACGCTATGCTTGCAGTTAGTCACTCACTTAGAGAAACTCATAGAGAAAACGTGTAGAGTTTAGTCTTCTAGAATGAATAATATTTTCTTGGACGAGAAATTAGTGTTCAGGCAAGCTTTTTGGAAAGCAAAAATAAGTTAGCCAAAATGCTTGCTTATAAGATTTCTCCCTCCTCTATATCTGGAAGAGTTTCCGTTCCTCCGTCGAAGTCTCATACTCTACGAGCTATCTTTTGGGCTTCGGTAGCACAAGGGACTTCCATAATACATAATGCTCTCGCCTCTCCAGACTCAGAAGCTATGATCCAAGCTTGCGAGCAGCTAGGAGCAAAAATTCTTAGAAAATCTACACATCTTGAAATTACGGGAACCTCCCAGCTAACACTTCCTAGAGACACCTCCATCAATGCAGGAAGTTCGGGAATTGTTTTTCGTTTCTTTACAGCACTTGCCGCGATTTTTTCTGAGAAGATCACAATTACAGGATCTTCACAATTACAACGGCGTCCCATCGCTCCCTTGATCCGAGCTCTAGAAAATTTTGGGGCTACCTTTTCCTATGAAGGAGATCCCTATTCTCTACCTTTCTCTGTCTTAGGGCCAATTTCTTCCGGATATACAGAAGTTCTAGGTGATGACTCCCAATACGCCTCTGCTCTTGCTATAGCATGTTCTTTAGCAGAAGGACCTTTTTCATTTACTATCATCAATCCTAAAGAACGCCCTTGGTTTGCTCTTACATTGTGGTGGCTGGATTTCCTCGCTATTCCCTATGTGCAATCTGACGATACTTACTCGTTTGAAGGGAACGCTCGCCCCCAAGCATTTTCCTATACTGTGGGGGGAGATTTTAGCACCGCAGCGTTCCTTGCAGCTGCTGCCCTACTTTCTCAATCCCCTCATCCCACCTACCTAGAAAATCTCAATATCGACGATATCCAAGGAGATAAGGAACTCTTTTTCCTTCTTAAGAAACTTGGAGCCAATATTACTTTTGAAAACAACACCATGATTATTTTCCCTTCCACATTTTCGGGAGGAAATATTGATATGGATCTTTTTATTGATGCTCTTCCTATTCTTGCTGTTCTCTGCTGTTTTGCTACCTCCTCCTCATATCTATATAATGCTCGAGGCGCTAAAGATAAAGAAAGCGACCGCATCATTGCAATCACTCAAGAACTACAGAAAATGGGAGCTTGTATCCAACCGTGTCACGATGGTTTACTAATCAATCCCAGCCCATTATATGGAGCTTCCATGCATTCTCATAACGATCATCGAATTGCTATGGCCCTCTCTATAGCAGCGATGCATGCTTCTGGGGAGAGTATCATCTATGATACTGGTTGCGTAGAAAAAACTTTCCCAAATTTCATCCAGATTCTAAATTCTCTGCATGCGAACGTCCAGGAACATCATGAATATATTTCTCTGCGGCCTGCCCACAGTGGGCAAGACATTGTTCGGCAAAGCTCTCGCTAAATATTTTTCGACATCTTTCTTCGATGTTGATGATTTAATTGTCATGAACTACGGCAACAAGCTACATTCCTCGGCCTGCGAAATATTCCAAGCTGTTGGAGAACAAGAGTTTACAAAATTAGAAATTGAAGCTCTCCGTTCTATCTCTCTAGATAATAGTGTCACTGCTTTAGGCGGAGGAACCATCATGCATCAAGAAGCATGTGATATAATTAAAAATAGAGGACTGCTGGTTTACCTATCCCTTCCTATAGCTCAGATTTGTGAAAGGCTCTTAAAACGTGGTCTTCCTGAAAGATTAAAACAAGCTCCAAATATGGAAGAAATCTTACAACAACGTATAGAGCGTATGCAACGCATCTGTGATTATCACTTCCCTCTTGACGAGGTAGATCTTTTAGATGAACGTTCATTATTATCTGCGTGTGAATCTTTGAATACCTTACTAAATCAATGAGAAATCGCTTTGGTTCTTTATTTTCTCTAACGACATGGGGAGAATCTCATGGGTCTTGTATTGGGGTTGTCGTCGACGGGTGCCCTGCAGGGCTACAACTTTCCCCTGAAGATTTTGTTCCTGCTATGTCGCGCAGATGCCCAGGGCGGCCGGGAACATCTCCACGTAAAGAAGCAGATATTGTTCATATTCTTTCTGGGATCTATCAAGGCAAGACAACAGGGACACCCATTGCTCTACAAATTTTTAATACTGATGTAAAAAGCGATCCATATTACGAACAAAACGATCGCTACCGTCCAGGACATGGACAATTTGCTTATGAGAAAAAATATGGCATTGTAGACCCTCTAGGAGGAGGAAGGTCATCCGCAAGAGAAACTGCATGCCGCGTGGCTGCCGGTGTCATCGCAGCAAAATTTCTTGCTCATTATGATATTCATTGTTTAGCTTTCTTATCTAAATTAGGACAGGCATCTATTGAGGAATATCCAAAATATTCTACAGAATTCGCGCAAAGCATTTACAACTCCCCCTTTCTTTCTCCTCTAAACCATGACTCTATCTTTCAAACAATAACCGACCTACAAAATAAACAAGACTCGTTAGGGGGCGTGGTATCTTTTATTACTTCTCCTATTCATGAGAGCCTTGGCGAGCCAGTATTCAGTAAAGTACAAGCCATGTTAGCTTCTGCGCTGATGAGCATTCCAGCAGCTAAAGGATTTGAAATAGGGTTAGGATTCGCTTCTGCTGATAGGTATGGATCGGAATATATTGATCCTATTATTATCGAAGACGGGATAATTTCCATGGCATCGAATAACTGCGGCGGATCATTAGGAGGGATTACTGTAGGAATGCCCCTCAATGGTCGGGTAGTATTTAAACCTACATCTTCTATTAAAAAACCCTGTTGCACAGTAACGAAAACTGGGGAGCCTACGAGCTATACTACGCAAAAAGGCAGTCGTAATGATCCCTGTGTTGCTATAAGAGCTGTAGGTGTTGTAGAAGCTATGGTAAATCTTGTCTTAGCTGATTTATTATTACAACAACGATGTGCGAGATTATGATCAAAAACTTTGTTTCCGATCCTCATAATATCAAGCTTGTGGGGAACTTCTTCAATAAAAAGTTATTTTCTTCTATATCTACAAATTATCCCGTTGTTATCGTTACCGATTTTCAAGTTGCAGAAGCAATTCTTCCTCCTGTTTTAGATTTTATACGTTCTTTAGGCTATAAGGTAGTTCCTTTGTCCTTTCCTTCCGGAGAGATAAATAAAACATGGGAAGTTTTCATTTCTCTGCAAAATCAACTTGTAGATCAAGATGTTCCTCTAGGTTCTACCATTATAGGTATTGGGGGCGGTATAGTTTTGGATATGGCAGGATTTCTCGCCTCTACATATTGCAGGGGTGTTCCACTATTCTTAGTCCCCACAACAATGACGGCAATGATAGATGCTTGTATAGGAGGAAAAAATGGGATTAATCTACGTGGATTCAAAAATCGCTTGGGGACTTTCTATCTCCCGAAAGATGTCTGGGTATGTCCTGAGTTCTTATCAACATTACCTAAGAAAGAGTGGTTCTACGGAATTTCCGAAGCCATAAAACACGGATGTATCGCTGATGCTTATATCTTAGATTTTCTTCAGAATCACAGTGAGATGCTGTTCTCCTCTCGGGAAATTCTTAGTGAATTTATCAAAAGAAACTGCCTCGTTAAAGCTGCCATCGTTGCTAAAGACCCTCATGATAAACATCTAAGAAAAATACTCAATTTCGGTCATACAATTGCACACGCTATAGAAACATTATCCCAAGGCCATCTCCCCCACGGATTGGCGGTAAGCGTAGGCATGATGATAGAAACAAAAATTTCCCTAGAATCAGGAATTATGAAAAATCTTTCTCTGCTAGAGCAATTACACCATCTATATAAACGCTTCCATTTGCCTACAACTCTTGAGGAACTACGCAATCTTATTCCTCAACATCTTCATAATGAATTTTACAATCCTGAAAATATCATCCATGCTCTTGGCTACGACAAAAAAAATCTCTCCAAAAAAGCCATCAGGATGGTTATGATAGAACATTTGGGCAGGGCAGCTTCATGTAATGGGATCTATTGTACAGTACCAAAAATGGATATCCTTTATAAAACTCTAAAAAGTGAATGCTATGCTATGTGCAACAATTAGTGGGCCTACTTTTGCTGAAGCTGAACAGCAACTTTTACACTCCTTACCTCTAGTCGATAGTATAGAGTTGCGCATTGATTATCTTTTATCTCTGTCTTCAGATGAACTCAAACATCTCATAGCCCTAGCAAAAAAACCTATTCTCACGTTAAGGAAGAACCCAAGCCTTTCTGAAATAGCATGGATAGAACGCACTATACAACTTGCAGAGTTACAGCCGGAGTACCTGGATATTGATAAAGACTTCCCCAAAGAAGCTTTAGCAAAAATCCAAAAGAATTATCCTAACATAAAAATTATTCTCTCTTATCATAGCGACACTTCCGAACACATTCCTAATCTCTGTAATGAAATGCTTAGGCGACAAGCACATCATTATAAAATTGCTATTACATCAACGAAGTCTATAGACACCCTCCGCTGCATACAAATAAAAAAACACCTTCCCGAAAATACTACACTACTTTGTATGGGAAATGCAGGTATAGCCTCACGCATTCTTTCACCATTAATGAAAAATGCCATTAATTATGCCTCTGGAATCAATGCTCCCAAAGTAGCCCAAGGACAGCTCTCTATAGAAGATTTACTCGCCTACAACTATACGAATCTCTCTTCAGAATCCCGTATCTATGGTCTGATTGGTAACCCGGTAGACCGTAGCATCAGTCATCTTTCCCATAATAAATTATTTTCAGAGCTACAGCTCAACATGAGCTACATAAAAATTCTACTCACCCCCTATGAACTTAACGAATTTTTCTCTTTAACTCGTGATCTTCCTTTTGGTGGTCTGAGTGTGACTATGCCTTTTAAAACCGATGTTCTTGAATATATCGATATTCTTGATCCCTCTGTACAACAGTGTCAGTCTTGCAACACCTTAGTTTTCCGTGATAATAAGATCGCAGGATACAACACAGATGGCTTAGGGCTATTAAACCTTTTAAAACGCAAGAACATCCTTTTACAAAACAAGCATGTGGGTATAGTGGGATCTGGAGGTGCAGCAAAAGCCATAGCCACTACATTCGCTGATTCAGGAGCGCAGATCAGCATTTTCAACCGTACGAAAACTCACGCTGAAAAACTCTCTGTGCTATGTCATGGTCAAGCTTTTCCCCTAAATGCCTTATCAGAAAACCACAACATCGATATTCTCATTTTATGTCTGCCTCCCGATGTAGAAATACCTGAAATCTACCCTCCTGTGATTATCGATATTAACACACTACCTAAAGAATCCCTCTATACGAAAAAAGCTAAGGAGCGAGGTTGTCAGATTCTTTACGGCTATGAAATGTTTGCTGAGCAAGCTCTCCTGCAATTTTCCTTATGGTTCCCAGATAAACTCTCTCAAGAGAATAGAGAACAATTCCGTCTGAGTGTAGAAAATATTATTAACGCTATGTAAAAAATTTCTATTTTGCTTTATGCTTCTCGAAATTTTTTATTCTTCCTCCCATGCAAAAGTACTGGCTATTTTTCTTTTTTCTTTTTCCTACGCTTAGTGACTGTACAGAAACCACGCGTTACGTAGAGGTAAAATCTATTCACGAGATTGCTGGTGATATCCTGTATGATGATCAGGATTTCTGGTTAATATTTGATCTTGATGACACATTACTAGAAGGAGCTGAAGCACTAACACAAACAGTGTGGCTCCAGAAAACAATAGAAGGATTTCAACAACTCGGCTTCTCTGAAAGTGAAGCTTGGCAAACTGTCTACCCTTATTGGGAAGGATTTCTAGAAAAAGGATCTGTAAAAACTATAGAAAATGCTATGCAGATCCTCATCTCAAAAGTCCAAGAAAAACAGAAAACACTATTTGTTTATACTGAGCGTAAACATTCCTCAAAATCTATCACTCTACAACAGCTAAAAAGCTTAGGTCTATCTTTAGAAAGTACAGCCCCTGTTGTAACTCATGAACTTCCAAAAAGTATCCTTTTTTCTTCTGGGGTCTTGTTTGGAGAAGAACTCCACAAAGGACCTGGACTCCAAATTTTCTTAGATACCATCGCAGCCCGTCCTGAAAAAATTATCTATGTGGATAATTCCAAAGAAAATGTGGCACGTGTTGGTGAGTTATGCAAATTAAAAAAAATTTCTTATCTTGGAATTACTTACTCAGCTAAAAAATTCTTGCCTCCAGTATATCATCCTGAAATCTCTAAGGTTCAATACACATACACACAAAAACTTCTTAGCAATGAGGCTGCTGCTTTATTACTAAGACACCAAATGATGGAATAGCATTAAGATGATAATTCCTCTATTTTCACCAAAAATGATGGCATAAAAAAAACTTTTTTTTTTAGAGTCACAAAAAAGAACCACGTATCTTTTCTTTTGGTAGTTCATGGCGTCTTTTCGTTCTTCCCTATTAACTGCTCTATGTGTCTATGGCATCATGATCATGCCTGCCTATGCTATTGATCCGAATCATCCTAAGCTCCACCATCATAAATACTCCGAAAGATTGCAAAAAAGGCACACGGAAGATTCTTATGTTTCCTCTTCCTCGATACAAGAATCCTCTGCAACCTCAAGCCAAGAACCTCGTCGTCATGTACTTACCCCAATACGTAATGTATTAGCAGATCGCCCTTGCGACGAAGGGCTGTCGATCTCCAAATTGTTCAACTCGATAGAAAAAGAAACAAACTCACAAATTTCTGTGGATTTTACCATTCTCCCTCAATGGTTTTATCCTAAAAAAGGTCTGCTAACGGCAATTGATGAGAAGCAGCCGACTTGGCAATTTTACATGAGTCCTAACGTTTCTTGGCAACTCTACAATAGCCCTACTGCAGGTGTAGGGAGTATCGATTTCTCCTATACCTTAATACGTTACTGGAGAAACAACGCACAAAATGCTAACAACGCCATAGGAATTGCGGGTGGAATCAATGATTACAGTACCCGAGCTAATACGTTATCTCAGCTGACGTTTTCTCAAACATTCCCGGGGAATATTCTTACGATTTCAGTTGGTCAATACAGCTTATACTCTATAGATGGGACATTGTACGATAACGATCAACAATCAGGATTCATAAGTTACGCGTTATCACAAAATGCTAGTGCGACATATTCATTAGGAAGCGTTGGCGCCTATTTACAATTTACACCTACACCCTCTATAAATATTCAAGCAGGCTTCCAAGATGCTTACAATATTTTAGGCTCTTCTTTCGACATTTATAATCTTACAAGAAACCGCTATAACTTTTATGGATATTTCTCTTGGGCACCTCAAAGTGCTTTAGGTAGTGGACAATATTCTGCATTAATCTATTCTACAAGAAAGGTACCAGAACAACCTACGCAAACAACAGGATGGTCGCTAAACTTCGGACAGCACTTAGGAGAGAAACTTTACGTATTTGGAAGATGGAATGGTGCCACAGGAACAGCGCTGAATCTCAACCGCTCTTATGTTCTTGGATTAGCATCAGCAAATCCAATAAATCGCAATCCTCAAGATCTTTTAGGGGCTGCGTGCTCCATGAGCAAAGTCAATCCTAAAGTAGTTACAGAAAAGAGAATCCGCAAATACGAAACTGTAATAGAAACATTCGCAACCATAGGATTTGGACCTCACATATCCTTAACTCCAGATCTGCAAATCTATATTCATCCTGCACGGAGACCTGATAAACGTTCTGCTAAAGTTTACGGCATCCGAGCTAATTTCTCTACCTAATATCCTATAACTTGATATCCTTAGGAGTTTGTACATGCCTTACGGAACACGCTACCCCACATTAGCTTTCCATACCGGAGGAGTCGGTGAATCTGATGATGGAATGCCTCCTCAACCTTTTGAAACTTTCTGTTATGACTCAGCTCTATTACAAGCAAAAATAGAGAATTTTAATATTGTCCCTTACACATCAGTACTACCTAAAGAACTCTTTGGAAATATTGTCCCTGTAGATCAATGTGTAAAATTCTTCAAACATGGTGCTGTTTTAGAAGTCATCATGGCTGGACGCGGAGCTTCCACAGCAGAAGGCACTCATGCAATTGCTACCGGTGTAGGTATTTGCTGGGGACAAGATAAAAATGGCGAGCTTATCGGTGGATGGGCAGCAGAATACGTAGAGTTTTTCCCTACATGGATTAACGATGAAATCGCAGAATCTCATGCTAAAATGTGGTTGAAGAAATCCCTTCAACATGAACTGGATCTTCGCTCAGTTGTAAAACACAGTGAATTTCAGTATTTCCATAACTACATTAACATTAAGCAAAAATATGGTTTCGCATTAACTGCATTAGGGTTCCTCAACTTTGAAAATGCCGATCCGGTAACAATTAAGTAAGGAGAATACATGATTTCTAATGGGAGTAAATCCGGGAAAAATCTCGGAGCCATAGCTTTGGCAGGTATGGTAATTAGCTCCATGATTGGGGGAGGAATTTTCAGCCTTCCCCAAAATATGGCAGCATCAGCAGGAGTAGGAGCAATTATCTTAGCATGGATCCTAACAGGCGTAGGCATGTTTTTCATTGCCAATACTTTTAAAATTCTCTCATTAGTGCGCCCTGACTTAACGACAGGGATCTATATGTACAGCCGAGAAGGATTTGGCCCCTACATAGGATTTACCATTGGGTGGGGATATTGGTTATGCCAGATCTTTGGTAATGTCGGTTATGCTGTAATGACCATGGATGCGTTAAACTATTTCTTCCCACCCTACTTTCAAGGAGGAAATACGATACCCGCAATTATAGGAGGCTCCATACTCATATGGGTTTTCAATTTCATCGTCTTGAAGGGCATCCGTCAGGCATCGTTCATTAACGTCATCGGAACCGTATGCAAACTCGTTCCTCTTATTGTATTCATTATCATTACAGCCTTTCTTTTCAAACTTGCGATTTTCAAAACAGATTTTTGGGGGGATACGGTTACAAAAACACAACCGTTATTAGGATCTGTAACTAGTCAGCTAAAAAGCACCATGTTAGTTACCTTGTGGGCTTTCATAGGAATCGAAGGAGCTGTAGTTATGTCCGCACGTGCAAAAAGTCCCAGTGCTGTTGGAAAAGCTACGATTTTAGGTTTTACTGGTTGTCTTACCGTTTACGTACTTTTATCTATCTTACCCTTTGGCTCCTTATTTCAACATCAACTCGCAGGTATTGCCAACCCTTCAACCGCGGGAGTATTAGGTATTCTCGTAGGAAAATGGGGAGAAGTTTTAATGAACGTCGGTCTCCTTGTTGCCATACTCTCTAGTTGGTTATCCTGGACGATGATCGTTGCTGAGATCCCTTATTCTGCGGCAAAAAATGGTACATTCCCAGAGATTTTCACTATCGAAAATGCTGATCGCTCTCCGAAAGTTTCGTTATACATCACTAGCGCTCTCATGCAAGTCGCTATGCTTCTGGTGTACTTTTCAACCAACGCATGGAATACGATGTTGAGCATTACAGGCGTCATGGTTTTACCTGCCTATTTTGCAAGCGCTGCTTTTCTTGTGAAGTTTAGTAAAGACAAAAAATACCCAAATAAGGGACCAATCAAAGCCTTTACTGCAAAAATTACAGGACTCCTTGGTGCTGCTTATTCTATTTGGCTCATCTATGCTGGAGGACTGAAATATCTACTTATGGCGATTATTCTCTTGGCTTTAGGTATTCCTTTTTACATTGATGCTGGGAAAAAAGGCAGGAATGCAAAAACTTTTTTTGCAAAAAAAGAGATTACAGAAATTACAATAATTGCTTTTTTAGCATTACTAGCTATATTCCTCTTTTCAACGGAGAAAATCCGTTTATAACCCAATGATCCAATCACCCTTGGGGAGAGGCCCTTGCGCCTCTCTCATTTTTTTTAGTTCCCTCTCCTTCCACATTCCTCTCTGTTATTTAATGCATTATTTGCTTATCCTCAGGAGAGATATAGAGTGAATTTCTAAATTCAGATTCTAGATTTCAAGGTAAACTTATGCGTATAGCAGTTTTAGGAGCGGGATACGCCGGGCTTTCTGTAACTTGGCATTTACTACTGCATTCTCAAGGAACAGCAACTATTGATCTTTTTGATCCAGTTCCTCTAGGTCAAGGAGCTTCGGGATTGTCTTCGGGTCTTCTTCACGGATTTACTGGAAAGAAAGCCATGAAACCTCCCCTCGCTGATTTAGGAATTACCTCTACTCATAGCTTAATCACAGAAGCTAGCAAAGCATTACATATCCCGATTGTTCTTTCCCGAGGGATCATCCGCCCAGCAGTAGACGATGAACAGGCGGAGATTTTTATGAAGCGTGTCGAGGAATTTCCTAATGAACTCGAGTGGTGGGAGAAAGCACGTTGTGAAATGACTGTCCCCGGTATTGTTGCGAATCTCGGAGCTTTGTTCATAAAGAACGGTGTAACCATAAATAATAACGCGTACATTAATGGTCTTTGGGATGCTTGTGCGAATCTTGGCACTCAGTTTTACGATGAGCTTATAGAAAATATCTCTGATATTGAGGAGTTTTATGAGCATATTATCGTTACACCAGGAGCTAATGCCCATTTCCTCCCCGAATTACAAAAACTTCCCTTATCCAATGTAAAAGGCCAGCTTATAGAAATCTCCTGGCCTAAGGATCTGGCTATGCCACAATTCAGCATCAATGGCCGTAAGTATATGGTAGCAAATACGGAAAACAACACCTGTATTTTAGGATCTACTTTCGAACATAATCAACCCGAAATTGTTCCTGATGAAAATGTTGCCTATAACGAAATCATGCCCCCTATTCTCTCTCTATTTCCAGATCTCAAAGATGCGACTATCCTGAATTATTATGCAGGCATGCGTTCATCCAGCTCTACACGTTTACCATTGATTAGCAGGATAAAAGAAAACCTTTGGTTCCTAGGAGGTCTAGGATCCAAAGGTCTACTTTATCATGGCCTTACCGGAGACATGCTAGCTCAAGCTGTTTTAAAACAATCTACAGCTTACATAGCTAAAGAGTTCTTATTTACTCTTTAATCAAATTGTCTTGAGAGGTTTGCTTCATCAAGTAAAAATCAAAAGAGAAATTCAAGAAAAAAGAAAGAGCTGGAGTCAGAATAAGAGCTATGGGCATAACTAATACCAAGACTTCCATTAAAAACGATCCTGTATTCATATCTGATAAACACACAAGATGTGACATCAAATAAAACGAATCTAAGGCGAGCCAGCTACACAATGCTAAAGGCGTCGCTGCTATGATAAATCCAATAGACTGTTTCAACACGTTACCTTTAAAACAGCTTAATAACTGCATATAATCAACGCTTTCATGATCGCTAAGCACAGGTATGCAAAAAAATAAAGATATGAAAGAACCTAGAAAGAGTAAGATCAAAGTTGTTGCCGAAAGATAGGGAACAAAAATTAACAATGTATGGAAAACTCTACCAATCCAAGGCAAAGAACTTAAAAACATCGATAACAAAATTATTGTACTTACTACAACCATCGCAATGAAAAATGGCATAGAAACAAGTAAAGATAACCACAGTGATTTCCAATTCTTATGAAATGTTGCTGTGATTTTTTCTACATTACCCACAGATTCTTGTTTTAATAACGCCTGTACAACCACAGCAGAAGCACACACAATACTAAAGGAAGAAAAAAACGCTCCCAGACCTAGTGTTGATAGCGAAAAACTAAGAACAAATTGTGAGCATAATTTTAAAAATATAGAAAAAACAAAACCAAAACAGCACAAACTAGAAAAAATAAAAAGAAATCGCTGTTTATTAAAAATCTTTTTAAAAGCATTTTGACTTAATACGTCAAAAGATTGAGTCATAAATCACCCCATTAACTTGTGCTATAACAAAGATACGTTGGCTTTTTCCTGAGAAATTTCATCCAAGGAAATTTGAATCTTATTTTTTATAAAGGTATCCCAAAGCAATCCAGGAACAATCTCATAATCCCCAGATGGCAGCATACGACATGGAAAACCAAAAATTAAATCTTCAGGAATACCATAGGGATTATAGTCAGAGCATACTCCAGTAGAAAACCACTCTCCATCTTTAGGGAGGAAAATAGAGCGTGCCGCCTCTGCTAAAGCACGGGCAGCAGATCCTGCAGAGGATTTTCCGCGAGCTTCTATAACAGCACTTCCTCGATTTTGAATAGAGGGGAACATAATATTCTCAAGCCAATCACGGTCACTAATCACCTCAACAGCAGGTTTTCCTGAGATTAACGCTTGAGTAAAATCGGGAACTTGTTTTGCAGAATGATTTCCCCAAATAACAACGTGGGAAACTTCGTCTAAAGGCACTTCCGCACGATGAGCCAACATTGTATGCATCCGGTTCTGATCTAACCGCAACATAGAATGGAAATTCCTTCTATTCAATCTTGGAGCCTGGTTCATAGCAATCCAACAATTAGTATTTACAGGATTACCAACGACAAAAATTTTCGCGTCACGCTTTGCAGAAGTATTTAACACAGATCCCTGAAGAGAAAAGATCTCTCCATTACGCTTTAAAAGATCCGATCGTTCCATACCAGGGCCTCGCGGCGCTGCTCCTATAAGAAAAGCCGCATCAATGTCATCAAAAGCATCTTCTAGGGAAGTTGTAACACGCAGAGACTGCAAAAGAGGATAAGCACCATCATCAAGTTCCATACGAACACCTGAAAGCACTCTCTCTAGCCCAGGGAGGTCATATATACGTAAATCTATCCCACAGTCACTACCAAAAACATCACCATGAGCTAGAGCAAATAGAAAACTATAGGCAATTTGCCCTGTCCCCCCTGTAACAGCAACGCTAACCGTACGCGTTAGTTTCATAACCACGCCTCCCTAAAAAAAACACTATAATCCTTAAATAAAAACAAAATCAAGCGCGTCTATTTTGTGATAGCCAAGAGAAAGCGATTCCTAAGCTAAAACCGTGTCAAGAGGCGAAATAAATACAAGCGTTACGCTCCTATCCACAATACTCCGCGTCTGAATTCTATACCAAGACTTATGCTTTACTAACGTTTCTGTCAAACCCTAGTTGTCATCATAAACCCTGTAAATACCAAAGATATCTGAGTAAAATCAGAGTAACGTGCTGCAAAAAAAATACTGCTGGGCAAAAAGATAAAAAAGAAAGACCTTTGCGTCTTAAGAACTGTTGGAAGTCAAGAAATGCGATCAGGAAGCTATACGATAGAAAATGGCTCCTCGAGCACCTACCCAAACCCCTGAACGAGATTTCATCACCTGTTCTCCCTTACGCGTAGATAAAACACCGTGAATATCTAAAAAACCTACTGAACGCACACGAATAAAAAACATAGCGTTTCCATCCATCGCTTAAAAAATGAAGACGCTATTATATCACAAAAACTATTAAAACACTGAGGGAAAATGAGTTTCCCCTCTGGTGAAAAGCTTTAGGATTTTTTCTTCTGTGTACTGTTAAAAAGATTTAACAATGCTTCTGCCTCAAGGCACGCCCCCTCTTTAGCCTGCCCCTGCATAATTCCCAGAACCTGGTTTGCTAGATCTTTGCCTAGAGTCACTCCTTCCTGATCAAAAGAGTTAATGCCCCAGCAGAAACCTTGAAAGACTATCTTATGTTCATAGAAAGCCAAAAGAGCTCCCATAGTGTAAGGAGTCAGTCTCTCAGAAACAAGAAGAGAAGAAGGACGATTTCCTCTAAAGCTCTTATTCGGGTTAGTATTTTCTCTCCCCTGTGCTAAAGCTATAGATTGCGCGACCATATTGGCAAAAAGTTTCTGAGACGAGGTAGATCCAGAAATGACGATATCTGCTCCCCTCTGATTTTCAAGAAAACCAATAAATTCTATAGGAACAATATCGCTACCTTGGTGTAGACATTGAAAAAAGGAATGTTGGCTATTGGTACCGACTTCTCCCCAAATAATCGGACTTGTAGCAAATCTGATGATCTCTCCAGTTTGAGCAATGCTTTTCCCGTTTGATTCCATACCACATTGCTGTAAGTGCGCAGGGAAATACTCTAAACCCGCAGCATAGGGAACAATCACTGAGGTAGGGTAACGCAAGAAATTACGATTCCAAATTCCCAACATTGCTGCTAGCATAGGGAGGTTTTCAACCATGTGTGGTTCCAAAGCAGCTAAATCCATAGCTGCAGCTCCTTCAAGAAGCTGCAGAAAAACATCAAATCCATAAGCAAAGCCTAAAACAACACCGCCTACCATAGATGTAGAGGAATATCTTCCCCCGATGCTATCCCAAATATGGAAAACTTCAAGATACTTACTTGTGTCGTCCATGGGACTACCCTCACAAGTAACCGCAATGAAATGGTCGCGAAAGTTTAAACCCTGTTTTAAGAAATGATCAGCAATGAATTCTTCATTAACAGCAGTTTCTAATGTAGTTCCTGATTTCGATACAGTCACAACTAAAGTTTTAGAACACTCGATCTCCTGTAAAACTTCTGCTGCATTATCAGGGTCAATATTAGAAACAAAATAGACTTTCTTATCCGAAGGACAACAGCCTTTTAAGGCACGATGCAAAGCTTTAGGACCAAGCTCTGACCCTCCAATGCCAATCTGCACAATCGTAGTAAAAGCATCTCTATACTTACTTAAGAAGTCTTTTAAACGTTGTGCTTCAATTTTAGATCTTAAAGCAATATCCTCTGCATTTCCTGTTAAAGGGATTTCCTTAACCCAAGCACGTGTTGCTGTGTGCAAGGCAGGGCGAGATTCACTAGGGAAATTATCAATATAGTTGACGACCTCCCCGCTTTGCATCGCCTGCATGGAAGCCACAAGACCGCGCTCAGAAGCTAAATCCGTTAATGCGGATAAAACACCTTCATCAACTCGTTCTGTAGCATAACTTAGGGTGAAACCTTCTATGGATAACGAAAATCTTTCTACACGCTCTTGTGAAATTATTCCAGGGGTAGTTAAGTCTATAGGCGCAACAGCCAAATCTTGTAATATCTTTGTTGAGGGGCTATCCAGAAAGCCTTTTCTATCCATCATCTACCTCATCCTAGCTTAAAATCTACCCAAAACCTATACTAAAAACTCTACCAGCCGAAGTTAGATTTTATGACCTCAGCCCAGTTTTGCGATGCTATCCTTGAACAATTTACTCTTTTTCTATCAGTAGATCGCGGTCTTAGCTGCAATTCGATTTCCGCATATATTCAGGACATTACTCTATTCCTAAAAATAAACGCCATTACATCAATTGCAGAAATCTCTCAAGACAGTGTGCATCTATTTGTTGATCAGCTACATAAACGCAAAGAAGCTGAAGCCACTTTAGCACGTCGTCTGATCGCCTTAAAAGTATTTTTCCGATTTCTCAAAGAGGCAAAACTTCTTGAACACCCTCCTCTTATCGAACATCCTAAAATTTGGAAACGCCTACCCACCGTACTCACACCAAAAGAAGTGGATACCCTTTTAGCGATTCCTAAGAAAACTACAACCTCTTCTATGATCTCTACTAGAGATACGGCAATTCTCCATACGCTATACTCTACAGGTATACGTGTATCTGAGCTCTGTGGTTTACACATAGGAGATGTTAGCGATGACTTTCTTCGAGTTACAGGGAAAGGTTCTAAAACACGACTGGTTCCCTTAGGGAAACTTGCGAGCGAAGCAATAGACGCCTATCTATGTCCTTTTCGAGAAAACCTCCAAAAAAAACAACCTGAGGAGCACCACCTATTCCTCTCTATACGCGGACGTAAACTCGAGCGTTCTTGCGTATGGAAAAGAATCCATTATTACGCAAAGCAAGTCACCCACAAACGCGTCTCACCACACTCTCTAAGGCATGCCTTTGCTACACATTTATTAGACAATAAGGCCGACCTCAGAGTAATTCAAGAAATGCTCGGTCACGCGCGCATTGCCTCTACGGAAGTCTATACACATGTAGCAGCAGACACCCTAATGGAAAACTTTCTTTCCTATCACCCGAGAAATCTCTCCTAATCACATTGATAGAAAAATGTACCATTCTCTAGGTGAGAATAACAATCTTCGTTTCCTTGTGATGTTCCAGTATATCCTCCATAAGTCTCAGGATAATAATACCCGTATTCATAGGGATAGTAAAAGCTGTAGGGCACATGACCATTCTGCTCCTGGAACTGCAATCCTGAAACAGTAACCACTTTTGCTAAGAATGCGGACTCTGATACAAAGGAATTTTCTCCAAAAGCTGAAGAAAAACAAGCACTTAGGAAACATGCTAGGGCTAGAAGCTTTTTCTTCATAAACTTCCTCAAAAAAATCTAAAACTCTAGATTTTATTTTACTACGGATGGGAATTTAATGATGTGTCTATAAAGGAAAAAGCGTTGAAATGCCCAGGATAGGACTTGAACCTACATGCCGCGAAGCACTGGATCCTAAATCCAGCGTGTCTACCAATTTCACCACCTGGGCAGAAAAAAACACTCTATGATGGCTAGCAAAATCATTTTGGTTCCTCTGACTGTTTTTGTAAATAGAAAACCCTATATTCTCTATGATTCTCTCTCATAGTCTAACCCTTTTATAATCAAACTTGCAGGAAAATTACGTTTTATATAATTTTCATCGCTTCTATGTCCCCATAAATTACTCGTGCGAAAATTAGTATGAATACACCCCTGCCTTCAGCAGTCCCGTCTACCAATGTAACTCTAAAGGAAGACGCCTCTGCTTCGTCCTCTGCCTCAACATCTTGCAGTGTTTTAAAAACTGCAGCTGGCGACGTTGTACTTTCTATATTTTCTTCAGAGGGGTCAGCACCAGCTTCGTTAAGTTCTCTTGCTACACTTGCCTTGGCACAAATTTCTGCGATTGCTAACGAAAATACTCACCTGTTTCAAGATTGTGCTCATAATTTGGTATTCTTATCTCCTGAAACAATTGATATTGAAATACAAATCGCCGACCTCCTGCAAACTTTAGAAACGCTAACTCCTCAAACAACTAACGAAGAAAAAACGAGTTATAAGCAACAAGAACAGAGCTTACTCAACAAGGGATATGAACCTCAGGAAGTAGCACCAAGATCAGCAAAAGACATCCAAGGCTCATCCAAAACATTACAACAGCCCGCAAAAACGTTTTCTAATTATACTTCTGCAAAAACTTCTGATTCCCGGCCTTGGGCAAACTCTTCAACGATTCTTCATAACTCAGAACAATTTACATCACGAGCTTCTCATTCTTCTACACCATCTCAGCAACCTCGAACAGAAAAAGATAGTGATCTTATTTCTTATCAATCTTACCCTGCCTACACCACAGAGAAAAAAGAACAACAGATCTTTACAACGAAATCTCAAGAGTCCAAACAAGACCGAGAAGACCGAGATCAAAAACAAGATCAACAACGTAACGGACAGCATCAAGAAGAGAATAATCAAGAAAAACAGAGAGAAAAACACTACAAGTCGCAGTTTAACGTCGACAAAAGTAAAAAGATATCTTCTCAATTATCTATAGAGCAACTCCGGTATTTTGAAGACGTACGCCAATCTCGAAACATCAACGTTGAGGAAGAAAAAACTTTTAAGAGAAAAGCGCAATCTCCGATGTCGTTGTTTGCTTCGGGGAATCCTACTCAAGGGTATGCTCCCATTCAAACGCCAAAAATCGAAAACGTATTCATACGTTTTATGAAACTTATGGCAAGAATCCTGGGACAGGCGGAAGCTGAAGCTCAAGAACTCTATCTTCGTGTTAAAGAACGTACAGATAATGTTGACACTTTAACTCTATTACTTTCTAAAATCAATTCTGAGAAAGGTGCCATTGATTGGAGAGATAACCCAGAAATGAAAGCTCTTGTTGAACAAGCTAGAAAACTCGATGTCACCATATCCGATACGTTACAATGGACTGAAGAAGAGAAAAAGCTTCTGAAAGAAAATATTCAGATGCGCAAAGAAAACATGGAGAAAATCACCCAACTCGAAAGAACAGACATGCAAAGGCATCTTCAAGAAGTCTCGCAATGTCACCAGGCACGCTCCAATGTATTGAAACTTCTCAAAGAACTCATGGATACCTTTATTTACAACCTGCGTCCGTAATGTCATATTTAACGTATTTATTAGAAAAAATAGCAGCTTCTAGCAAAGAAGATTTTCCTTTTCCTGATGATTTAGAAAGTTATCTTGCAGGATATTTTCCAAATCAAGATCTTCCTTTAGATACGTACCAAAAGCTATTCAAAATCTCTTCAGAAGAACTAGAACGTGTGTATAAAGAAGGCTATAACGCCTACTTAAATAGAGAATATCAAGTAAGTAGTGAAACTTTCCGTTGGCTAGTATTCTTTAATCCTTTTGTCTCGAAGTTTTGGTTTTCTTTAGGAGCTTCTTTACATATGAGCAAGCTCTACCCTCAAGCCTTACATGCCTATGCAGTAACTGCATTATTAAGAGATAAAGATCCCTATCCTCATTACTATGCTTACATTTGCTATACACTTATGGACGAACACGAGAACGCAAATAAGGCTTTAGAGCTTGCATGGGAACGTGCCAAACATCATAGCGCTTACCAAGAACTAAAAGCAGAAATTCTGGATATAAAAAACCATGCATAATCCCATAACTATGGGGAATTGACTATGTCTTCCTGGCTCGCACAATCTACAGAAATCCTCTTAAACCAACAGCCGTATATCCCAGATAGTCCTAAACAATCTGAAGCCACTGCAAGCATAAAATATTCTATTACTCAAGCTACAGAATCTTCTGGGCAATCCTTAACAAAAATTTTTATCAACAAGCAAAGTGAGAGATTGCTGACAAAAGATGATGTGCAAGTTGTCACAAATCGCCCCCTTACCCCTGCAAGTCCTAGAGAAAAAATCCTACAATTTGGAAGTTCTCTAACATCACAATTACCTAGAAAAGAACAGACTTCATCGTCTTCTCCTTGGAATCTCTTTTCACAAAAAAATTCTAAAGAATCGATGACAGCTCTTCTCAAAGACTTAATGATGCCAAAATCTAAAGAAGCAGCTACTGAGAAGAGAGTCTTTTCTGAGAAAACTCCCTACACGGAAACACACATACAATGTAAACAACAGCCAAAAACTCAACATGATTTAGAAAGATCTAAGACGTTCTGTGAATCTACAGAAGATACAGAATATAACACACGATCCGAGGAGACATTTCTTTCTTCTCGGGATGCTGATTTTCGTAATAAAGAAGAACACCGACTAATTTTAAAATCGCCCCTAGGAAAATATAGCAAAGGATTATCACAGGATGAGCATCCAGGAAAACAGCACTCTCAAAAATGTTTCTTTAAAAAATCCCAAAAAAATAAAAAAACGCGAGCAGCTTCTGTTGTTCCTATTATTAATCCTCCTTCTATTGGTATATTTACCTTAAGTTACCTACTCACAAAACAAGGGATACTCTCTGATTTTTCAGCTTACGCATCCTATAAAGATTGTGTAGAAGCTACGCAAAAAGAACTTGAAGCAACGCATATCGAGCGTATGCAACAAATCGAAAAATCTATCGAGAAGGAACAGCAAGCGCAACGCTGGGGCTCTTTAGCAACTATTGTAGAATGGATTTTACCCTGGGCAACCTTGGGAGCCTCTACTGTTTCTGTAATTATGGGTGGAGGGATTTTCTCTTGGATAGGTGTACTATCCGGTCTTATTGCACTAACACTCACCTTATTGGATGCTTTAAATGGTTGGGAAGCTATTGAAAAATTAATCCCAGGGAAAGATAGGCAAACAAAACAAAAAATACTGAAAATTGTACGAATTGTCCTTTTTGTAATAGCAGTTCTATTATCCATTGCTACTTTAAAGCTAGAATGTCTCGGGCTACCCCAATTTGTTCAAGGAGTCTTGCGTGGGATAACCCCCGCTTTAGAAGGCGCTTTAAGCCTGCTACGCGGAGCTATGCTGTGGACACGCTCAAAATTATTCAAAATGAAGTCTCACTACGTTTTTCTTGAAACAAAAATCGAACTTCTCAGTTTAGAAAGGGATGATTACATCGCTCGTACTCAAGAAATCTTAGAAAGTTTTCATGATTCTTTCGAAAATCTCGCGCACGTGTTACAGTTGTGCAGAGAAATCGACAGAACGTTTCTGGAATCTCTAAGGTAAATTCTTTTGTAAGGAATGTTATGACAGCATCTTGTGCAACAACAACCGGTACAACTTCAGAGAGTACAGAGATCGATTTACTAGATACAGCATCGGCAACTGAAGCCTCGTCAACAACCGACGCTGAAGTTAGTGTTCCTGATTGCTGTCAGATGGCTATCTTGCGTTCGATGTCGGATGCCTGTCTAAGCTTATTAAACCAATCAGGTTCGGTATTTTCACAATTTTCTCCTCAAAACAAACCTGCGCCTTCAGAAACTCTCATGGCAAAAAATGGTATGTTGATGAAATCTTCATGCCTACCAAATCTCTCCTCACAAAAGTCACTGGATACATTTTCTTCAACTGAGAGAAACCCCTATTTACAACAAGCTAGCCTGTATTCTAATCTCACCTCGGCAAAAGAAGAAAAAACTCAAGCGAGTACAGTATTTTTTTCTTGTCCAGCTCCTAAAGACGCAAATCTCATAGAAAAAACAACAATCGTACTCTTAAACCTGCCAGAATCTAAAGAGGATGGAGGTATGCGAGATCAGTCTTCTCTTCATCTGTGTCCAACAAAAGTTCAAGTTCACACCTACGACAAGGAAACAATAAAAGCACATAGCTCTAAAAACTCTACTAAAACCTCTGAAGAATCTGCAAAATCCTCACCTTCTTTGCCAAAACCTTCTACCTCTTCTCTCAGTCCTCTGGCTCTATTCAGCCATGTACAAAAAGAAATTACGGAAACACGTCTCGATACCAAATCGAGAGAAAAAGAAGAAGGTCAGGGAGAAAAAGGACAACAAGAACATCAAGAGCAAGAGCAACATCATCATAAACAGAAAAAAGGCTTTGCTATTGAAGAGCTTTCTAATCAAACATCTCTTCGTTATACGCAATCTTGTATGTTACCTGATGAGATTGTTGAATTCGCCCTTACAGAGGCTCAGCTGAGCTCATTGATGCATATGCGCGTATCGAATCTCGATATTCTCAAAATCTGTGCAGAAATTATGAAGCTGATGTTGAATAGTAGAGAGCAAGATAATCTCGCTCGTTTAGAAGCTAGAAAACATCTTTTAGAAAAAGCCAGAGAACTTATTGAAAGTTATGAAAATCAAGCTAAGATTTCTCAATGGTTAGGAGTCGCCACAGCAACTTTAGGAATTGTAGGTGCTGCTGCTCCTATCATCGGAGAGATCTCTGGAAAACAGATTCTTGGATTCATCCAGCAGCATACGGGATTTTGGAAAAAAGCCACAGCACACACCTTCTTCAGAGGTGTCGGAAAAGTTTGTTCCTCCCTATCACAACTTACAGAAGCCTCGTCTAAAATCTATGAATTAAAAGAAACAGCATCAAGAACATTCGCAGAAAACTATAAAGAGATATTCCGTATGGAACATGATGAAATCACCCGATCGATTGAAGAGGTGAAAGACCATTGGAAAAATATGGATAATTTTCTCTTACAAATACTACAAACAGAGCATGATGCCGTTCGTAGCCTCTACCAATAAAAGGCTGCTATTTCCTTATATTTTTATATGCTTTTGTCTTCCCCCAAGGGAAAATGACCTCGCAGCTTTTCTCAGTGAAAAACAGCTGATCCCCTCCAGGTAAAGAATCCAAAGGAAAAGAAATGCTGATAACCATATTTCCTGGTTTAAGCTCTTTCAAAGCCTTTAAAACACTTTTTAATACCTTTAAAGAATACGAAGAACCATAGAAGTAAACACAAGAGGCTTGAGACAACGGTGTTTCATGGAAATGTTCTTTCAAAAATACCGCAGGTTGTACAGATAAGAGACGATGTAGATAAGAGGAAAAGTTTATAAAAGCGGGCTGATTATCTATACCGACAACCTGACATCTAAGAATATGCGAAAACCAAAAACAGACTTTTCCTAATCCACAACCTAAATCATAAACAACATCTTGAGAAGTAACCCCAAATTCCCTACTCACTTTATTCAAAGCCAACCAAGGAGTTTCTCCATATACATTCCCTTCTCTCAATAATGAAGATTGTGGAGAACGACGCAACTTTCGGTAAGGATTTTTTAATAAAGAATAAACAAACTTTGCTAGATCATATAAAAGCAATTTTGGATATTGAATATAGAGCGATAAGGATAAACAAACATATTCTCTAATAGAAAACCATATTCTATAAATCAATACGCGCAATACGTATAAGAATGAAGACTTCTTAAGTACGAAGCTCTTTAGGCGGTTGGAATACGACATCTTCTACAGTAAATATATCTTCTTCAACTTGTAAATCGGGTATTAATTCTTTCAACCTAGAAATACAAGATTGAACAATATGCTCAGGAGTTGATGCTCCTGCTGTTATTGCAATATCACCAGAATAGTTTAAAATTTCATCAGAAATATCCTCGGGACTATTCACTAGCCGTGCGGGGATATTTCTTTTTTCAGCAACCTCACGTAAACGGTTAGAGTTAGAACTTTGGACATCTCCAATAACATAAACAAAATTCACCTTAGGAAGTATCGAACGTAATGCTTCTTGACGATTTTGTGTAGCATAACAGACTGAAGAACTCGGTAACGTAATAATATGAGGATAACGCACCTTTAATGCTTGGGTAACTTCCGCAACATCGTCCAAACTCAAAGTGGTTTGAGTTACAAAAAATAAAGGATCATTCACACTGAAGGGTAAGTTTTCAACATCTTCTACTTTTTCGACTACGGTGACACTCTCGGGAGCTTCACCTCGAATCCCTATAACTTCCACGTGCTTGCTCTTGCCTATCAAAATAATTTGATAACCTTTGCTTGCATAAAGCTTAACTGCAGAATGAATCTTAGTTACCAAGACACAAGTCGCATCTATATCAAAAAGATTCCGAGCTTTCGCCTCCTCACGAACCTCTGGAGGGATACCATGAGCAGAATAAATCACCTTTTCTCCACGAGGAACATCCTTAAGATCTTCTATAAAAATTGCCCCGCGTCTCTTGAGATCATCAACTACATGACGGTTGTGAACAATTTCATGTTTTACATAAATAGGAGCTCCCCATTTCTCTAAAGCAGATTCTACAACTTGGATAGCACGAACTACCCCAGCGCAAAATCCTCTAGGGTTACTTAAAATAACTCTACGCATACATTCTCCAAAATGGGTGGATGCTTAATAAAAAAAACCTTTAGAACAACATTGTTTCTAAAGGTTATTTAATATAACTGAAGATTTTTTATATTGTAATGCCTATTACGACTCAGTTATTGTGTTCCCACCTTCTTCCATTGCATTTTCTTCTTTTTGAATAAGTTGAAGAACCATACGTTTTACATTACTAATGTAATCCCCGTACTTTCCTGTTTGCACATCAGCATCTGTAAAGCCTAAAAATACGTGAGGAGACACCCCTAAGTTCTCTATGTATGAACCATCAGATCTTACTGCTAGAGATCCTGTTAAAGAACAACTTTTAATTCCTGTTCTACTAGGGAAATCAACAGTAAAGACAAAACCTCCAGCTCCTGCTGTAGTCGTTCCAACAATGAGAGCTCTACCATTATCTTTCATAATCGCAGGTAATAAATCTCCACAGGAGAAATCCTCTTCATTGATTAAGACACAAATAGGATGTGAGTAACGATGCTCAGGATGCGGGCATATATGGGAAAATCCTAATAAAGGTATAGGATTAGTGAGATTGATCTCTCCACTTTCCCAGCTCTTTAAAACTGCGTGTGAGAATTTTTGTAGATACCCCACAGCATGCATATCAATTGGATAACCTTCCATATCTTGACCAAGAGCATTTCTTGCTTGCTCATCCGTTTCAACACCCTCAAGCATCTCTAACCATTTGACTGCTGCTTGAACTTCACTTTGAGTTAGTATCATTCTATGTTTAGGTGTTTCTAAAGGTCTATCCGTTAATCTACTCAATAACCCATAAAGATAGAAAACACTACCACCAGGATTATTTGTTTGATCGATAATTAAAGCCTCTGACTTAGATTCAAGAACGTCGATGATCTCGTTAAAATCTTCCCATGGGGAATTCATATTCTCAACACTACGATCTTCCATATCGGTCCAAGAATATGTAGAAATTCTCAGGAATCCGATTGAATGAGGTTGCCCTTGGTCATCTGCAACTGTAAATATGTAAGCATGATATGGCCCACTTTTGGCTCTCCATGTCACTTTCCCAAAATCAGGGAAAAAGCCTTTTTTACTTCCAATATTATAATCACTGTAGAAACCACGTTTATACTGCTCACGTAATTCGTTCCAGAAATAAGGGACCATTTCATTTGTAAACAAACATTTGTCAGCAACACTGGATAATAGAGGTAAAGCACGTGGGGACTTCATCTCTATTACAGGATTTTTTACCAAAGGAGATATCAAAGATAAATCCCGAATATGTTCAGGAGTGTGACGCCATTTCACTTTTAACGTACGCGTTAAACCACTAGGACGACGAATTTTTAACGTAGCTATTCCCACAGGAACCTGATGCCCCAAAGAAGCAGAACGCGAAAAGAGCATACGTGTAGCTGCAGCATAGTCAGAAGGAACTCCTCTACCCGTACGTATACTTTCAATCGCTTCCAGAATTGGTACACCATCCATCTCCAAAATTTCATCACCTACAGATATGTCAGAGTGGTATGTATGTACGTCGACAACAAAACATCTATTATTGCTGCTTAACTTTAGTGTATAAGGTAAATAAGAACTCTCTGTAGCAAAGAATGTTATCCCTGCATGGAAGTCGTTTAAACTAGAAATATACTCAGCAAGAACCCCTTGGCAATACTTTATCGAGGGATTTTCCTCTAATTTTATCTTTAAACGCGCTTGATCTGTTACATCTTTAAGATCCCAACGGAAAAGCTTATGCTTCCAGTCTTTAGGAGCATATTTAATATCCAATAAGTGTTCTAAAAAATCCAAATCCGCACATGCGCTTTGGTGGACTAAGGTCTTCGCAGAACCTGAAAAGGAAAAACCTAGTAACAGGGAACAAACCAAGACTGTAATGTGTTTTATTTTCATATTTACCTCTCTTCCAAATAGAGAATATTTATAAGGAGGTGGTATGATAGAGGTATAAAGATTTTATTAAAACAAAGTTTTAAAAAATTTTTTTACTCAAAAAACAACCACATCAAAAAAACATAGCGATACGCTCGAGCATAAAATACGAAAACAAACCGCCAAAATAACTGGCCAAGGCAATCCAAGAAATTTTCTTAAGATACCACAGGAAATCAACTTTCTCGATACCCATAAAGGCAACTCCAGCAGCTGATCCAATGACTAAAATGCTTCCCCCAGTGCCTGCCGCATAAGCGATTAATTTCCATAAAGTATCATCAATTGGGACTTGATACATACCCATAGTCGCAGCAACAAGAGGAACATTATCCAATACACTTGAAATAAGACCAATAAAAATAGCAACTACGTTCCTAGAAAATATTCTATCCATACTTATAGAAAGTTCAGAAAGAACATTTGAAAAAGTTAGAGCATTGACGGCTAATAAGATACCTATAAAGAAAGTAATTGAGGAAATATCTATCTTCGTCAAAATATGAGGAATACGCAGATGGTAACGATCCTCACCATGAGGAGAATGAACCCAATCACTGGCTAACCAAACGAGCCCAAGACCTAACAAAGCACCGATAAACGGAGGCACTCCTAAACATGCTTTCCACACCGGGACCATTAACAATGAACCTAAACCAATACAAATGATTAAACCACTTTTTTTAGGTGATCCTTCTATCTCAATATCCTTAGAAATCATTCCCGAAGAGCGTTTTTTAAGTAGGAACTGAGCACAAATTCCCGCAATAAGCACACACACCAAACTAGGCACAAAGAGAGCACGAATAATTCCCCAAGAAGTCACTTTATTGTTGATCCACAACATTGTTGTTGTTACGTCTCCTAAAGGTGTCCAAGCCCCCCCAGCATTCACACTAATCACACAAATAGCGCCTAAAAGTAACCGATCTTCTCTAGATTTCACTAGGCGTTTCAAAATAGAGATAATAATGATGATAGAAGTTAAATTATCTAGAGCAGCTGATAAAAAGAAAGAAAGCCCTATAAGCACCCAAAGCAATAAAGTTCTAGATTGTATGTAACAACACCGCACTATAAGAGAAAACCCTTTGTGTGCATCTATAAGTTCCACTATAGCCATCGCCGCGAATAAGAAAAAAATGACCTGAGCCATGTCAGCAATTTCTTCAGCTAGCATCATATGATCAGCATGTTGTATATGAGAAAAACAAACTAGCCACATCAAACCTCCCATAGCCAGTGCTACAGCAGACTTATTGACTCGCACAATATGTTCGAAAACAATCGCGATGTATCCAAATAAAAACAGAGCACACAATTGGAATTTCAACATAATGACCTCAAAAATAATACTACGAACTAGTGTACTCCTATTTACAGGTTAGGTAAAGTAGGAAAAAATTCTTCTATGAATAAGAAAAACTTTTGTTTTTTTACACACTAAAATCAAAATTTGTTATTTAGCACTGTTTTATAGAAAAATTCTATATTCTTGCAGCTTAGATTTGAAGCAACAAAACGTTTATAAATATAACGAACTATTTGACAAAGATACAAAAGAACAGAACAATAATAAAGTTCCCTAGTTCTAAATCTGCGTTAGGAGTCTAGTGAAAGTCGCCTTATCGTTTAAACATCTTATTCCCAAACTCTATACGTGTATTAAGGATGGTTATACCTTTAATACATTTAAAAAAGACTTTATAGCCGGACTTACTGTAGGTGTATTAGCATTTCCTTTTGCCATTGCTATCGCTATCGGTGTCGGCGTATCCCCTATACAAGGTTTACTAGCATCCATCATCGGAGGATTTATAGCCTCAGCGCTAGGTGGTAGCCGTGTTCTTATATCAGGACCGACTAGTGCTTTCATTTCTATACTTTATTGCATTTCAGCAAAATACGGGGTTGAAGGGTTATTTACAATCACCCTAATGGGAGGGATATTCCTAGTCGCCTTTGGACTTACTGGATTAGGAACCTTCATTAAATATATGCCCTATCCCGTCGTCACAGGATTAACAACGGGGTTAGCTGTTATCATTTTCTCCTCTCAGATTAGAGACTTTTTAGGTCTACAAATGGGGGATACTATCCCTACAGATTTTATTGCTAAATGGGTAGCTTATTGGGATTACTTATGGACATGGGATAGCAAAGCTTTTGCTGTAGGGCTGTTCACTCTACTCATCATGATTTACTTCCGTAATTACAAACCACGATACCCAGGAGTTATGATAGCAATTATCGTAGCTTCAACACTAGTTTGGTTGCTAAAAATTGACATTCCAACGATCGGCAGTCGCTACGGAGCTCTACCACAATCTCTACCTTTACCTGCATTCCCCCATCTCAGTCTGACAAAGATTTTACAACTCATGCCAGATGCATTAACCATTGCAGTTCTTTCAGGGATAGAAACCTTGCTTTCGGCTGTAGTTGCTGACGGTATGACTGGATGGAGACATCAATCCAACTGCCAACTCGTAGCTCAAGGCATTGCGAATATCGGAACATCTTTCTTTGCAGGGATGCCTGTAACGGGTTCTTTATCAAGAACAGCTGCAAGTATTAAATCTGGGGCAACCACTCCTATTGCAGGGTTAATTCACTCCGCTTTTATTTGCGTAATTCTTTTAGCTTTAGCACCCTTAACAGTAAAAATCCCTCTTACCTGTTTAGCAGCTGTCCTTATTCTTATTGCCTGGAATATGAGTGAAATTCATCACTTCATTCATTTATTTACCGCACCTAAAAAAGACGTTGTTGTTCTCCTAACCGTTTTTATTCTTACGGTTATGACAACAATCACTTCTGCAGTGCAGGTAGGGATGATGTTAGCCGCGTTTCTATTTATGAAACAAATGAGTGATCTTTCTGACGTAATATCCACAGCAAAGTTCTTCGATGAAAATAAGCAGACAAAAGATGATGATCTCTTTTCTAAATCTGAAGTTCCTGCTCATACAGAAATTTATGAAATCAACGGCCCGTTTTTCTTTGGAATTGCTGATAGATTGAAAAATCTTCTAAATGAAATAGAGAAACCTCCTAAAATCTTCATATTATGCATGAGTCGCGTACCTACAATTGATGCATCTGCTATGCACGCTCTAGAAGAATTCTTCCTTGAGTGTGATCGCCAGGGAACGCTTTTACTCTTAGCAGGAGTAAAAAAAACACCGCTAAGTGATCTTAAACGTTATCATTTAGATGAACTTATCGGTGTTGATCATATCTTCTCGAATACGAAGAGCGCTCTCTTATTCGCTCAAGCCTTAATTAATTTAGAAAGCAAGTCGTCTCATTAATGTTTCCCCACCATAGATTCGGGAACAACAAGACGATCGAACTCTTCTGCTGATAAGTAGCCCATCTGTATACAGGCTTCTTTTAAACTTAGATTTTCATGAAAAGCTTTCAAAGCCATTTTAGAGCATTTATCATAACCTAAAACAGGAGTTAAGGCAGTAACGAGCATCAAAGAGTTATCCAAGTATTCTTTAAGTCTTAGCTTATTCACTCGCAAACCTGAAACAAAATAATCAGCAAAGGCTTGCATACCGCCAGAGAGTATATCTACAGATTGTAAAAAGTTATAAATGATCAAAGGTTTCATTACATTAAGTTCGAAGTTCCCTCGACTTCCGCCAACAATGATTGCCTGGTTATTACCGATAACTTGAGCACAAACCATTTGCAAAGCCTCACATTGCGTTGGGTTGATCTTCCCGGGCATTATCGAAGATCCCGGTTCATTCTCAGGAAATAATAATTCCCCTAAACCACATCGAGGACCCGATCCCAAAAAACTTAAATCTGTGGCAATCTTTGTTAAAGCACAGGATAAAGTAGCTAAAACACCATGAGCATGTACTAAAATATCGTGATTCGATAATGCTGAAAAATAATTCGATGAAGCAATAAAAGGCTCTCCGGTTTCTTGACGCAAATAATGAATCACCTTATCTACAAAACCTTCAGGAACATTTAATCCTGTTCCTACCGCTGTTCCTCCTATGGCTAACTCATACATGTGTGTAAGAGAAAAAGCGACTCTCTCTAAACATTGACGTATTTGGCTACTGTAACCAGAAAATTCTTGTCCTAATGTCATAGGAACAGCATCCATTAAATGTGTTCTGCCAATCTTGACACAATCTCGAAACTCAGCAACCTTAGCATCTAACGCCCGCTGTAAATGATCCAGAGCAGGAATTAATTTCTTCTTCAGACTCATCACTGCAGCAATATGCATAGCTGTGGGGAACACATCATTAGAAGATTGGGATTTATTTACATGATCATTAGGGTGTATTGGTGTTTTGCTACCTAAAACACCACCGTGACGTTGAATAGCTAGATTCGCAATCACCTCGTTCACATTCATATTTGATTGCGTTCCACTACCTGTCTGCCAAACTTTTAGAGGAAAATGCTCATCAAAATTGCCTGCTATAATCTCATCAGAAGCAGAAACAATCATATCACAATATTTTGAATCTAGAAAACCTAGATCACGATTTGCCTTAGCAGCACATTTTTTAATCCATACTAAAGCTCGAATAACTTCTTGAGGCATAACCTCAGGAGCCCAGGAAAAATACTTCTGAGAACGCGCTGTTTGTGCTCCATACAACTTGTCTTCAGGGACTTCTACAATTCCTAAACTATCATTTTCTTGCCGCATATATTCTATTCCCCTATGATTCCCTTTTATTTTTCCCTCTACATCTACAAAATGAAAAAAAAACTTTTATGTTATTTTCTAACTACTTCATTTTTACTTTTGTTTTGGGAGTATTTTTCTAAAAATAATCCATCCTTTTCCTTTTTATGCCCTCCACCATCGAAAATAGCTGCTAGTTTTTTAAATTCTACAAATCTTATTTTTTCTTCTTCCTGCTATACCCTCCAAGGGATTTTAGGGGGATTCTTTTTAGCCCTATTATTGTCTATAGGGCTCGTAATCCTTATGCTAGCCTATAAACCAGCAAAAGATCTCCTGAACCCATTTTTCATCTTGGTGCAATGTACTCCCATGTTTACCTTAGCACCTCTAATCGTACTATGGTTTGGCTGGGGATTGAATGCCGTAATTGTCCCGACAGCGCTTACAGTATTTTTCCCATTAACAATCACGATTTATCAAGGGATAACATCAACTCCTGAAGAACTTCTAGAGCAATTTATTTTACATCAAGCAACCAAACAACAAATTTTCATTAAGCTACGTCTCCCCCATGCTCTTCCTCATATATTTTCAGGACTTAAAATTGCTATGGGATCTGCAGGATTTGCAGCAATAGCTGGAGAGTGGTTGGCTTCACAATCTGGTTTAGGGATCCTCATTCTAGAAAGTCGACGAAACTATGATATGGAAATGACCTTTGCAGGATTGTTTGCTTTAACCCTTCTCACATTTACTCTGTTTCAAAGCATTTTACTCATTGAGAAGCTAACCTTTGCCCTCTTTCGCATAGAAAAAACAACAAAGAAATATCGACTGCCTAATAGAAAATTCGCTTGTTTACTCATCCCCTTACTCATTCTACCTCTATGGAAGTTTAAGACTAAGCCAGTACACCAAACTCATCTCACACCTATAACTTTACTTCTAGACTGGACTCCTAACCCTAACCATATCCCGCTATATGTAGGAGTATCCAAAGGATTTTTCCGCGATCAAGGTATAGATTTACGCATTCAAAAAAGTACAGATACAGGTGCTGTTATTCCCCATGTTCTCTTCGAACAAGTAGACCTTACCCTATACCACGCTCTTGGAATAATAAAAACCTCTCTACAAGGAGCTGATATACAAGTAGTCGGGTCTTTAATTGACTCTACATTACAAGGGTTTATCTATAGGAAAGAAAATAATATTTCAAAAATAGAAGATTTGAATAATAAAGTTTTAGGATTCTGCTTAAACAACTCACGCGATCTTTCCTGTTTACTAGAAACGTTACGTCTACACGGTGTTGTTCCCTCGGAAGTACGAAATGTAAGCTCAGATTTAATCTCGCCCATGTTATTGAAAAAAATCGATTTCCTCTATGGAGCTTTTTACAATATAGAAGGCGTGAAACTAGAAACATTGGGAATGCCTGTAGGCTGCTTCCTCTCTGATTCCTACGGTCTTCCTACAGGACCTCAGCTCCTCCTATGTGGAAAAAAAAATACGAGAGCTACATCTCCAGAAGTTGTTGAGGCCATACAAATAGCTCTTCAAAGAAGCATTGACTATTGCCAAAAACACCCTAAAAAATCCTTCCAAGCGTATATCAAAGCTACGCATGACATACCGAAAATCATTACAGACGAATTTCTTCAATGGAAAGTCACTCTCCCTCTATTGTCGAAATCCCAAGAGCCATTAAATAAACATCTAATCGACACCTTGTTACAAGCTATCCTAAAGCGCTACCCCAACTTTTCGGATAAAATAATCAGTTTCTCTCCAGATCAGATATACCCATCTAATTCACAGGTCTGCCAGGATGAGAAAAAACGTGAGCAAGACGCGATAGCACATCTCGAAGAACTTCCATTGGCTTCTGCTCAGCACTAATGCGCGACACCTTGTGAATGGGATAATGTTGAATAATCGCATCTATGTCTTTTTGATAGGATTGCAAACGCTTTTGCAATACTTCAATACCAACCTCATTAATTCTTCCCTTACTATAGAGAGAATTTTGAGTGCGTTCGAGCAACTTAGCTTCTTCATGTACTTCTAAAATAATTACATGACGTACATGAATGTAGGAATCAAGAAGCTTTGCTTGATCTACCGTTCTTGGAAGCCCACTAATAAGTAAATCCTGACGATCTGGAAGAAACTTCCCAGTAGCTATCAGACCCTGAACATAATAGTTCCAAACAGCAATAACATCTTCATCGGGGATCAAAGACCCGGACACTGCATATTTATGAAAAAGTTGTCGAATAGGAGACTCTATAGGATAACAACGGAAAATATCCCCTAAAGAAACATAAACTTGGCTACCACCATGTGCTATAAAATTTCCTAATAAATCTTTACCAGCACCGGGAGGACCAAATAAAAGAATGGAAGAAAAAGGTTTAGTATAGAGTTTTATACTTTCAGCTATCAATTTATCGATCATAAGATATTTTAGATCCTATTTTGCATGTTTCTCCGCACTTTAGTTGATTACCTTGAAAAATAATAGCCCTAGCATATAAAAATTCTCCCCATGGACACTTTTTATTTTTTATTACCTCAAGCTTGTATACTCTTGTTAGCAGCAGATGCCTTAACTAATGTTTTAGTGTTAAATCACGTATTGGCACGTTATTCAAGAAAAGAACGCTTGTCACTGTTAGTACGAGAAAGTGTGTTCGCTCTTTTTAGCATGTTTGCTTTATATGAAGCAGCCTTGGGCACCTTGTACGTGTTAAAAACTCCCCTATGTGCAATACAAGTTGTAGGGGGTATTGCCGTCACATTGACGGGAATGAGGGCTATTTTAAATCTAAGTAAAGAAAATAGTTGGAAAGGTTTTACTACCCCCTCCTCCCTATCTATGGTAACACCCATTGCTTTGCCTCTAATGATCGGTCCTTCTTGGCTAGCAGCTTGTTGCATTTTGATAGGGAAACGCTACAGCTTTGCTTCAATTTCTCTTATTCTCATTCTTTCTTGGGTCTTTATTTCTCTAACTACTATAATCTTACAAGTTTTTGTCAGCGGAGGAAAAGATAAGGCAAAGGTACTCCTTGCCACCCAAACAGTGCTTGGTCTCTTCGCAACGATCGTAGGTACCCAACTACTCATGTCCGGATTACAACTTGCCTTCTTATAAAAGAGACATTTATGCTAACTCTGATTAATCTTAGCTTATTATTTTACGTACTTTTTGATTCTCCTGGATCTGTTCCTGTTTTCGTATCTCTGTTAAAGCGCTTCTCTGCCAAAAGGCAACAACGTATCATCCTCCGAGAATGTATTTTTGCTCTTGTTACCCTACTACTTTTTGTCACTTTCGGAAGAAAATTCTTCCAATTTCTTGACATTTCCTTGTACGCATTTCAGTTTATCGGAGGGGTTCTACTCTGCTCGGTTTCATTGAAAATGATGCTTGTACCCCCACCAGTAGAATCAGACTCTTCTGAACCACAATCAGAACCTATCTTCTTTCCCTTAGCTTTCCCTGTAATCACTGGCCCTGCTGTAATTACTTCTCTACTCAGCTATATGGAAGAAGCTTTGTTATCTAAAGAAATTATTTTCAGTGCTATGATAATCGCTTGGGTACTTTCCGTATTTACTTTACTAAGTTCGAGCTTTTTTAATCGAATTCTGGGATCTTCCGGGTTAGTAGCCTTAGAAAGATTATTCAGCATTGCGTTATTATTAATGTCTGCAAACCTCATGCTTAAAGGTATTTCAATAGCATTTAACATAGGATTTTATATTAAGTAGTGTAGATAAATGAAAAGAAATGATCCCTGCTGGTGTGGAAGCAAACGCAAATGGAAACATTGCCATGCCCAGTCCCCTCAAATATCTTGGGAACAACAAAAACAATATTACGCTTCGCAATACGATATTATTTTAAAGACTCCAAAACAAATCGAAAAAATCCGTTATGCTTGTCAAGTAACTGCACGTATACTTGATGCTCTTTGCAAAGCATCTAAAGAAGGTGTGACTACAGAAGACCTAGACCAACTCTCCCGTCAATTACATAAAGAATATGACGCAATTCCAGCACCTCTAAATTATGGCTCTCCTCCTTTCCCAAAAACGATTTGCACTTCACTTAATGAAGTGATCTGCCACGGCATTCCTAATAATACCCCCTTAAAAAACGGCGATATCATGAACATCGATGTTTCTTGTATTGTTGATGGGTATTACGGAGATTGTAGCAAGATGGTAATGATTGGAGAGGTCTCTGAAATAAAAAAACGCGTCTGTCAAGCATCTTTAGACTGTTTGAACGCAGCAATTGCTAAGTTAAAGCCCAACTTACCTCTATACGAAATCGGTGAAGCCATAGAAGCTTGTGCTGATAGTTATGGATTTTCTGTAGTCGATCAGTTTGTAGGTCACGGTGTGGGTATAAAATTCCATGAAAACCCTTATGTTCCGCATTACAGGAATCGTAGTGCTATACCCTTAGCTCCTGGAATGATATTTACCATAGAACCCATGATCAACGTAGGGAAAAAAGAAGGGATTATAGATCCCAAAAACCACTGGGAAGCAAGAACTTGCGATAATCAACCTAGCGCACAGTGGGAACACACCCTACTGATTACTGAGACAGGTTATGAGATACTAACTCTTCTAGAGAAATAATCTCTTCTTCCAGAGATTCTATATGCTCTAGAAGATTCTGAATTATCTCAATGTCTCTCATGTCTGTGAAGACAGAGACATTTTCCTCTTGTTTTTGTAGAGCAAGATACTTTTCTCGAACTAAGAACAGCTCCTTACGAACTTCTGCTAACACTTCAGTTTTTTCTGCAAACTGTCCCCGTAATTGAATGTATTTATCCTTATAGGACTTAATTTCATGGTTATCAGACGGTGTTTTAATAGCAGTTTCTTGTTCTTTTATAAAAGCATGCAGCTTTATAATTTCTTCATCCTTTTGATTTAAAAGATTCTGTACTTCTTCTAACCTTAAGCGTAACTGCTCTACTTCCTGAACATAGGCTTTAAAACTTTCACATCGATCTTCTAAACTCTTCCTTAAAAGCTTTTCTTCGATAAGCTCATTTTCTAAAGAGGTCATTTTTTCGTCTTTTTCTCGTAAAGCACGTAACCATAACTCAGTTTCCCCGTCCTCTCTATTGGAAACTGTGTCTTTTCCAGACACCCAAGAAAATACAGAAGTAGTCTCATCTCCAGCTACAAGACGTACATATTCGTTATGCAAAACAGCGTAATCTTCTAGCCAACTATTTTTCTGATCAGCAAGAATTTGCAAATCCAAAGCCATATGTTCTTGTTTCTTACAAGAATCCTGTAACAAAGCTCGGCACTCTTTCAGCTCAGATTCTAAAGCATGTGCACGCTTTTCTAAAAATTCACACGCTATAGATTTATCATGAACTGCTTTATCATAAGATATTTGTATCTCACTATACTCATTCGCTAATTGATTATATTTCTGTTGTTGTTCGTTATTTTCTTCATCAACAAAGGAAATACCAAAAACAAAAATTCCCCAAGATAATAAAAAGGCTAAAAACAAGCCTAAAGCCCATAATAATGAAGAACTTACATTAATATATTTGTAATAATATACTGATAAAAATAAACAGGACACGATACCGTATCCCCAAAAACGCAAATATACAGACGCAACTAATGCTAAAGCAGAAAAAAACATAGTCAGTAGAAATACAGTTGCATCAACTATATAAGCACAACCTAATCCACTGAAAATTAAAATCATAGACGATAGAAACACCCATTCTATTGAGAAAGATCTACACCTTCCCAACAAAGTTCCCCACCTAAATCCTTGATAAACTTTTCGATAAAGACGCTTATTAAAAACGTGCATGGCCTCAAATCCCATACAAGAATACGCCTAGGACTCTTCTAAAGAGTCATGAGCTTTAGTTAATAAATAGCTAATTACAGCGGGATCTCCCTCATAGGTCATCTCCACTTTCATCTTGCCGTCTGAAGACACATGCGCGCAAGTCACCAGTACATAAGCACTCACATCCTCATCGAAAGTTCCTGCACCGTCATCACGTTCGTTTCCAGACACTTCCTTCTCCTCGCTAGCTAAAGGATGCTATTCTCAATCAAGCAACCTCGTGTTCACCGATTGATAGCAAGTCCTTTATTTTCTTTAGAAACTCTAAATTTTAGAGATAAAAACTTTATTACTTTCCTTGCAAAATTTTTTAATTTTATTTGTCGCTAAAGGAAAACAACTTAATAAACAAAATAAGTATTTTTTGAATTTATTATTTAATAAAACGTTTTGTTTATTGGTAAAATAAAACTAAACAAAACTAAAAAATTTTCCATTATGGCAGTACAACCTATTAGCACCACATCTACAGCTTTAATAGCATCTGGAGAAGCGACGCAGGCTACTCAACTTCCCCCCTTGGATCCACTAAATACACCTCCTATTGGCGCTTTGCTTTTTAGCATTTACGAGCTTCTTTTACAAGCGATTGAAATTCGACAACAAACAGTTCTGACTCAATCACAACAATTAAATGATAATACTAATATTCAACAACAATTAAACCAAGCAACTAATCAAATCAAATTTGCTGTGGTAAGCGCTGGGGCTAAAGAAGACGAAATTACTCGTGTACAAAACCAAAACCAGAACTACTCTGCTCAAAGATCAAATATTCAAGATGAATTGGTTACTGCTAGACAAAACGGACAAATTATCCTCTCACACGCATCTACGAATATCAACATCATCCAACAATTAGCTTCTCAAGATTCTTCCTTCTTAAAAACAACCAGTTCTATTGGAAGTACAGTAAACCAATTAAATAAACCTCCTTCATAAGCAAGTAGGGAAACAACTTAAAGTTAATTGAAGATAAATAGGTAGGAAATTATGTGGTTCTCTTCTACACCACTGCAAGCTAACCCAAGAGCCGCTATCGAGGTTCCAGGAACGTCTATCACAGGCGGTCCCAATACAGCAACAGCTGACGAAATTATTGCAAAATTTGCTAAAGATTCCAATCCGCTGATTATTACCGTATACTATGTATACCAATCGGTATTGGTCGCTCAAGACAACTTATCTATTATCGCTCAAGAACTTCAGGCTAATGCTTCTGCTCAAACTTTTCTAAACAACCAAGAAGCTTTATACCAATACACAACTATCCCTAAAAATAAATTAAACGATAACTCATCGGCATTCTTGCAAGATGTTCAAGCGACGAACCAAGCTGTTGGAGCTTCTAGACAAGCACTACAAAACCAAATTTCAGGACTAGGAAATGGCTCCCAAGTGATTTCAAGTAACTTGAATACCAATAATAACATTATCCAACAGTCTCTACAAGTTGGTCAGGCTTTAATTCAAACATTCTCACAAATTGTGAGCTTGATAGCTAACATTTAATTATAAGGAACCTAGCATAATGAACGTCTCTTCTATAGCACCAAATGTGGATAAAGTCCCTACAGTAGTTCCCCCATCGACAAAAGTTGTGTCCGATAGCATTGTAATTAATAAACCCTCAGCTATCTACTTCTGTATTTCGGTTATGCTACAGTTATCTACATCGACTACAGAATTCGGAAAATCGATCATGGCAGTGTTACAAGATAATACGATAGCTCAACAAAAGAAAACAAAAGAGCTAATCAACCTACCCTTATTAAAAGTCCCTGATCTTCAAAAAGCTGATAACTTTAATGAGGAAAAGCCTGAGTATAAAAACCAAACTGAAATCCAAGCATACCAGACTTCAAACCAACAAATCACTGCCAACCGACAGCTTATCCAACAAGAGCTTTCCGCAGCACAACAAAGAGCTCAAGCAAATCAAAAGGCAGTGAATGCAACTTCTACAGAGTCTATGAAGTTATTGCAAGCAACTACAGCTCTCCTATCTTCATTAAAAGAATATACTATTAAAGCAAATCTAACGACATCTCCGTCTGATTAATTATTTAATGACTTCTAATAAAACAATCCATAATCTAATATAAGGCATGGCTAAAAAGAAAAGAATCAGGTCAAACCTCTATGAGGGTTATCTTCCCAGATAAACATAACAAAAACCCGTTTCTCACTCAGGTACTTAGACAGCTTCCTTCGTTTATCTTAATCACCTCGTGTATATCCCCTCTGCTTTCCTACCTGATGAAAAGGTTATTCGGTATTCCAGGGATTATCGAAACTCTAGCCCTATCTACTGCAGGAATTCACAAACATAATTTCTGGCAGTTTATTACCTATCCTCTCATTACGGCTGACTCTCTATGCATCCATAAAGAAGGCTGCATGGACATAACACAACGTTTACTCGTGAGAAATGTATTAGGTTTCACCTTTTTCTATAAGGCAACTAACCACATTATTCGAAAACTAGGATCGATAACTTTTCTTATTCTTGTTATCAGCCAAGTCCTAATAACAGGAGTCGCGGTTTGGGCATGTCTCAAATTATTTCATAGTTCGCAAGCCCTATTCGGACCAGAATGTTTAATTAGCACACTTTTGCTCATTTGGGTTTTCCTAGATCCAGAAAAACGCCTTGGACTTCACCCCTTCCCAATTACCCTATCCCGTAAATGGGGATTTGTAGTTTTGGCAGCGTTTTACTTCCTGATTCTACTATTTTCTGGAGCCTTTGCCTTATTCTTCGGATCCATACTCTCATTAATGCTGGGCGTTCTATTTTGCTATAAAGAAAAAATTCCTAACCCTTACAGAATATCTCGAATCTTTTAAGCTTCATCAGCAAATAAAGCTAGAATTGCTGCTCTAGCCTCACCTAATCCGGAAAGGACACCCTCTTCAAAACGGAAAAAAGGGTTTTCTTCCAATAAAGAAAAATCCATGGGCTGCAACACATCATCCGAAGTTAAATTAGGAATGATTTGCTCCCCCATGTTTTGTAAACGAGATTTTTGATTTTCATAAAGCTGATTCAACAACTCATGAATTTTATTTTTCATTTTTCTCTTTTCGCTTCCCTATAAAAAATTGTTTCATTAATTGCTCAGCATCTTCACGACAAATTCCGGAGCAACACTCTACCTGATGAAATGGATGTTTTTCTTTAAAAACATTGATCCAACTCCCCCCGGCTCCCAAACGCAAATCAGGGGCTGCCCAAACTATTCTACGAATACGGGCCTGTTGTATAGCTCCGGCACACATCAAACACGGCTCAAGAGTACAATAGAGCACAGTATCAACTAAACGCCAGTTCTCCAAATATTGTGCCGCAGCTCCAATACATAAAATTTCAGCATGAGCTGTTGGATCTTGAAGTTTTTCGGTCGTGTTATGACCTCGAGCAATGATTTTATTATCTTTTACGATCACACAGCCCACAGGAACCTCGTCCTCATCATAAGCCTGGCGAGCCTCCTTAAGAGCCTGATTCATAAAAAATATATCTTTTTCTATATTCATCGACTTTATATTAGATAGCGCAAAACTACTTTTTTGCATCGGATTATAAGAAAAAAATTGCCTAATAAGAAATAGTAAAAAGTCGTCATATTACTTTAACGGCCATTTTTCAATCAGATCAAAAACGTAGAATTTTTATTTTCAAATCAAAAAAACCCGCCTCACTATACCAAAAGGTGTACATTAACAAACCTCTCAAGTATAATTGGCTTTTGCGGCAATTATTTTATTTTAAGGAGACATCCAATGTCTTTGGATAAGGGAACTAAAGAAGAAATTACAAAAAAATTTCAGCTTCATGAAAAGGATACCGGTTCAGCAGATGTGCAAATCGCCATATTAACAGAACACATTACAGAACTAAAAGAACACCTCAAGAGATCTCCTAAAGACCAAAATTCTCGACTAGCCCTGCTTAAGTTGGTAGGACAAAGACGAAAGCTCTTAGAGTATCTTAACTCTACAGACACCGAAAGATATAAAAATTTAATTTCAAGATTAAATCTAAGAAAATAATCTTTATTTATTTTCCCCGACAAAACAATCTAATTAGGAGACCTTCATGACATTTGAAACTATTTCTGTTACCCTTGAAGAAGGCAAAACATTAGTATTTGAAACGGGGAAAATAGCTCGTCAGGCTAACGGCGCGGTTCTTGCTCGCATGCAAGAAACATGGGTCTTTTCGTCTGTTTGTGCGGCTAACCTTGAGGAAGCTGTCGACTTTCTACCTCTAAGAGTTGATTACCAAGAAAAGTTTTCTTCTATAGGAAAAACTTTAGGTGGGTTTATTAAAAGGGAAGGCCGCCCAACAGAAAGAGAAATTTTAACTTCTCGCCTCATAGATCGCTCCATGCGTCCTTCATTACCTAACCGGTTAATGCAGGATGTTCAAATTTTATCTTACGTATGGTCATACGACGGAGTAACTCTTCCTGATCCTATAGCAATTTGTGGTGTTTCTGCAGCCCTAGCAATTTCTGACATTCCTCAGACTAGTATTGTAGCTGGTGTTCGTGTTGGCTTTGTGAACAATCGTTGGGTAGTTAACCCAACAAAAGCTGAAATGGATGTTTCCAGAATGGAACTCGTGTTAGCAGGAACAGAAAATGCTATTTTAATGATCGAGGGACACTGCGATTTCTTTACAGAAGAGCAGGTTATCGAAGCTATTGAATTTGGTCACAAACACATTGTCACTATATGCAAAGCACTCAAGGATTGGCAAAAACAAATAGGTAAAGAAAAGAATACAAGTCAAATTGTTTCTCTCCCAGAAGAAGTCCAATCTGCTGTAAACGCACTTGTGGAAGGAAAGTTTGTTGACCTCCTGAAAATTAAGGAAAAGAAAGCTTTTGAAGCTGCTTCAAAACAATTAGAAAATGAAGTCGTAGAACAACTCCAAGAAGAAAACGAAGTTTTCACTGAGTTCAATATTAAAATTGCTTTTAAACAAGCAAAGTCTAACTTCATGCGTAGTCTGATACGTGAACAAGGCATACGTTCCGATGGACGTTCTATAACTACTATTCGTCCTATCTCTATTGAAACATCTTTCCTCCCAAGAACTCACGGTAGTTGTTTATTTACTCGGGGAGAAACCCAAACTATGGCTGTCTGTACTTTAGGTAGTGAAGCCATGGCCCAACGTTATGAAGATTTAAATGGTGAAGGACTAGCCAAATTTTATTTACAATACTTCTTCCCTCCCTTCTCTGTTGGAGAAGTAGGAAGGATCGGCTCCCCAGGAAGAAGGGAAATCGGTCATGGTAAACTTGCTGAAAAAGCATTAAGTCATACGCTACCCGATCCTGTGAAGTTCCCTTATACTATCCGAATAGAATCCAGCATTACTGAATCTAATGGTTCTTCATCTATGGCATCTGTTTGCGGAGGTTGCTTAGCTTTAATGGATGCCGGAGTTCCTATTAAAACTCCTATAGCTGGTATAGCCATGGGATTAATATTAGACGATGACCATGTAACTATTCTCTCAGATATTTCCGGATTAGAAGATCATTTAGGTGATATGGATTTCAAAGTTGCTGGAAATACCGAAGGAATTACAGCATTCCAAATGGATATCAAAGTAGAAGGCATTACTCCTGCTATTATGCGAGCTGCCCTAGCCCAAGCTAAAGATGGTCGTCAAGATATTCTTGAAACTATGAAACAAGCTCTTGCAGCTCCTAAAACAGACTTATCTCAATACGCTCCTCGCATTGAAACAATGCAAATTAAGCCTAATAAAATCGCTACTGTTATTGGGCCTGGAGGTAAGCAGATTCGTCAAATTATTGAAGAAGCTGGAGTACAAATTGATATTAATGACTCGGGTCTTGTCAGTATTTCTGCTTCTTCACCACAAGCAATAGAGAAAGCTAAATCTATTATTGAAGGTTTAGTTGGTGAAGTTGAAGTTGGTAAGATTTACGAAGGTCGCGTAACCTCTGTTGTTCCTTTTGGAGCCTTTGTTGAAATTCTCCCTGGTAAAGAGGGTCTTTGCCATATTTCTGAGTTTTCTAAACAACGTATAGACAACGTTGGTGATTTCGTTAAACAGGGAGACACCCTAACTGTTAAGCTGTTAAGCATCAACGAAAAAGGACAATACAAACTCAGCCATAAAGCTACTCTCAGTGAGTAGTTTCCTCGTTTTCCTTTGTTGTTTTTCTTTAGATCGTTTTGAAAAGACAAAAAAAAGCCCCGAATTTCGGGGCTTTTCACATCAGTACCTAATCTATTAGATTAGGTAGTGGTGTTATTCAGTTTTAACGTACCATCTTTCATAGCATCTTCTTGAGGAGGAGGAGGAGGTAAGTCGTCAGAAACTTTCTTAAACATCATACCTTCTTCTTTTAAACGTGCTCGTTTTTTCTCTGGGTCCCAAGTGTGATCCATGATTTCTTTAACGTCTTTAGCGTCTAGAGTTTCAAACTCTATTAACATCTGCGTCATCAATTCAACTTCATCACGATGTTCTCTGATGATTGTTAATGCGCGCTGGTACGCAGCATCCAATAAGGAACGCAACTCACTGTCAATAGCTTTTGCAGTTTCCTCTGAATAGCTTTTCTCATGATAAGAGCCATAACCTGTAGAGGTATCTGAACGCTCATCATAAGTTACAGTACCTAATTGCTCACTCATTCCCCACTCGCAGACCATACTACGAACTAATTTCGTAGCTTGAGAAATATCTTGCTGAGCACCACTAGAAATATCCCCTAAAAAGATATCTTCTGCGGCTCGACCTCCCATAAGAACAGCCAACTGATCAAACAACTCTTTTTTCCAATAGCTAAGTTTGTTCTTCTCAGGAAGGAAATGCGTAGCTCCTAAAGATAAACCTCTAGGAATAATAGTTACTTTATCCACAGGATCGGCATGTTGAACACAAAGCCCCACAACCGCATGACCTGATTCATGATAGGCTGTTGTTTTTCGTTCTTCCGCATCCATTTCTAAGCTACGACGCTCTTTACCATAAAGAACCTTATCACGAGCTTCAGCAACATCTACAGCAGTTACTGCAGTACGATCCTTACGCGCAGCAAGAAGAGCAGCCTCATTTAATAAATTCTCTAAATCCGCTCCTGAAGCTCCGGGAGTGCTTCGTGCTACTGCCATAAGATCTACTGTAGGATCCAATTTGATTCTCTTAGCATGTACGGAAAGAATTTCAAATCTACCCTTAATATCAGGTAAATTCATAACCACACGACGATCAAAACGTCCAGGACGTAATAAGGCCTTATCTAAAACATCAGGACGGTTAGTTGCAGCCATAAGGATAACACCCTCATTCGTGCCAAAGCCATCCATTTCCACAAGTAATTGGTTTAATGTTTGTTCACGTTCATCATGACCTCCGCCTATACCCGCGCCCCGATGACGACCTACAGCATCGATCTCATCAATGAATATAATGCAAGGAGCATTTCTCTTCGCTTGTTCGAACATATCACGAATACGACTAGCTCCAACACCAACAAACATTTCTACAAAATCAGATCCGGCTATAGAGAAAAATGGTCGGTCAGCTTCTCCGGACACAGCTTTAGCTATTAAAGTTTTTCCTGTTCCTGGAGGTCCTATTAACAACACGCCTTTAGGGATTCTTCCCCCTAAACTCGTAAATTTCGTAGGGTTCTTAAGAAAGTCTACGATTTCTATTAATTCTTCTTTTGCCTCTTCTATACCCGCAACATCAGCAAAAGTGACTTTGTTCTGCCCCTTCATTAACAAGCGCGCTGGAGATTTCCCGAAAGACATGGCTGAACCGTTCATACCACGCACTTGTCTAGAAAAGACAAAATAGACAAAGACAAGCACAAGTATAATGGGTAAGAAAGTAAACAGATATCCTATGTAATGCGGCGCAGGCTCTTCACTCTTAAATGTTTTCTCTAACACTAAATTCCGTGGCTGATCCGGAGCTTTGAAAGTTAAAGCACGGTTATTGGAGAATCCTTCCCACTCTTGTTTAGCTCCAGAAAACCAATGAGCAAATACCTCAGGGTCTTGTTTTTCCAATGCTCGAGAAGATAGCTCTTGGTTATTAAAATACCAAACAACCTGGCTAAGCTCACCACGAAGCTTATCTAACTGTGCTTGATTAATCTGACTATCTTCTATAAGTTTTTCATATTTACTACGTTCTTCACGATATAAACGTACAGAACGCAATTGTCCAAAATGGTCTCCTCTATCAGATAAAACTAGTGATGTAGAAATCCTCTGTAGAGAAGATAAAACTTTCTCATAAAGAACACTTAGCTGTTCAGCATCCATCGACTGAGTTAGAGAAAGCTCAACCTGTTGATAAAAATCTTTTAGTTCTCGCTTTATACTCTCAGAACCTATGCCCAAAGCTGGGGATAGATATTTCCCAATAAGCTCATATAAATCGGAACCAAACGTACGTAAAGTTTCACTAGATCGAGGAAGTGTCTGATAACGTTGCTCTAAAGAACGCAAATTGATAATTTGGAAATTATTCGAACCATGAACGACAAGAGCTCCCAAAGAAGACTTTCCTAATTCCACACTAGGAGATATCAAATAACCTGTTTCAGGAATTGGAACCCCAGAAATTGCGGAAAACCACGAAACAGAGCTCTCTACCTCTTTTGCAAAATTATCGACATTCTTACTCGCTTCCTGAAGATCAAACTCTAATTGATGTTTTTGATCTATCAACTCTAAGTAATGATAGCGCAGCTGACTTTCAGCTGTTGGAGATTCACGAAAACGCCCACTAAACGACACCAAATTATCATTTAGAGCAATTTTTCTACTATCTTCAGGATAAATCAATTTTAAATTTACTAAATGCTCTAGCTGATGGCTAAAACTGACCCGGGCTTTCTTGGCAACTAGGAAATTTTGAACAGCAATCACGCCGAAAATTACACCAAATAGAAGGAAAAAAAATACCGTAGGAAAATTTTTTTTCGATTCGGGCTTCATTTTTTTATCTTTAGACATAAACTACACAACTAAGCTAATCAATCAGACAGGTAATTATTTAATGTAGCATATTTTTTATTATTTTGTTTATAAAACCAAGTTATAAAATAAAAAATATGAAAATCTGCTTATACAATGACCTACTACTCATCATCTTCGAATACAGTATAAGAACGATCATTATATACTTTCTATTCTATCATTACTACCCCAGCTTTTACGATGACTCTTTTATCTCGAAGTCGCATTTCTGCTGGTAAATTACGGCTCAAATGATCATAAACCATTTGTAAAAAATGCCTTGAGACAACAATACCAACCTTATAAAAGAACTCCTTACACACCCACTTAGCAAGAAAAACTTGTTCTATCAATGATTTAGGAATTTCAATAGACCACGTTGTATGTTCTTGCCGTATATTTTCAAGAAAGGGTTGTGCTTGTTGTTTCATGTAACAGGAAAGTTCCTCAGAATCTTGAGCGAGTGTGAGTAAAGGTTGCGTGATGTTTTTACCAAAAATCTCTTCTAACCAAGGAAATATCTTATTACGCATTCTAGCACGTAGATACCGTTCATCAGTATTTGTTACATCATGAACATAGGGAATATTTTCAGCATCTAAAGTATGAATTAAAATCTGTTTGGGGATATGTAATAAAGGCCTTAAAAGAGGGATTCCGTTGTAGGATGCTTCACTAGTCATCCCTTTTAAATTTCCTAAATGTGCTCCCTCTAACACGCGTTTTAAAACAGTTTCTGCTTGATCATTAGCATGATGAGCTAAAAAGATCCCTGCAAGATTTTCTTCCCGACAAATTTTATAAAATAATTCATAGCGATAACGTCTCGCAGCATTTTCTGGATCTTTTGATGTTTTATCTTTGGAAGGAACATGATTGACTATAAGGGGGACACCTTCTTCTTGACATCTAAGCTTAAGCTCCTCAGCTTCACGATAGGATGACTCTCTCCATCCATAATCTACATGAACAGCAGTAAAAGAGACTCCCCGAGATTTAAGAAGATAGAGGAGAAATAATGAATCGCTTCCTCCTGATAAAGCAAGCAGATAGCTTTTTTTCATATCTAAAGCAGAAAAAAAAACTTCTAATCGCTTATCATTTCTGAGTAGGCAAGATAACATAATCTAAATACATGTCCGTGTAAATGCATTACAAATACTTTAAGGCTTATCAACTTACAGATATATGCTTACTTTGTCCTTAACCTTGAAGAACTCCTGATACCAGGTATGCTATGCCCATTCTATGGAAAGTCCTAATTTTCCGTTATTTAAAAACTGTGACTTTTTGCACGCTTAGCCTTATCTGTATTTCTATTATTAGTTCCCTTCAGGAAATCGTTAGCTACATAGCAAAAGATGTTCCTTATCCGACAGTTTTGCGACTAACAGCTTACCAGATTCCCTACTTATTGCCCTTTATTCTTCCGATTTCTTGCTTTATTTCTGCTTTTACGCTTTTTCGAGGATTGTCTGATAATAACCAAATCACCTTCCTTAAAGCATCTGGAGCTTCCCAAGCGATCATCACTTTTCCTGTTCTTATGGTTTCTTGCGCCATTTGTTGTGTAAATTTTTATACATGTTCTGAATTGGCTTCTATTTGTCGTTTTCAAACCTGTAAAGAAATTGCCAATATGGCTATGACTTCTCCGACATTATTACTCCAGACACTACAGAAGAAAGAAAGCAATCGTATTTTTATTACTGTGGATCATTGTGCCAAAAGCAAATTTGATAATGTGATTATTGCTTTAAAAAGAGACAAAGAAATTGCTAATGTAGGGCTGATTAAAACTATCATTCCTGATGTTGCTAATGATACTGTACAAGCACGGGGTGTTGTTATGATCTCAAAGCTGCCCTCCACACTGACAGATCAACGCTCTTCGAATTCTAAAGAATACTATATAGAGACCTTGGATGAAATGTTAATTCCTAAGATAACTTCAACGTTATTTGCTGGAAAATCTTACATGAAAACACGGACAGATTATTTACCTTGGAAGCAACTTGTAAAACAATCATTTAGCCGTACCTATTTACCCGAAACCTTAAGAAGAATCGGTATAGGTTTGCTCTGTATTACTCTTACCTATTCTGGCATGGTTTTAGGAACCTATAAACCAAGATTTCGCAAATCAATAACTCTTTATTGTATTTTCCCCGTTATAGATTTAATTTTATTAATAGTTGGCAAAAACACGTCCTCTCTCTTTCCTGCTCTTATGTTGTTTATTTTCCCTCAGGTAGTTTCTTGGATTGTTTTTGCGATCAAAGCATATCGAGAAAATAGGGGTTATGCATAAGTCATGTATATTTGGAAACGTTATGTATTAACCAAGTTTTGGTTTTCTTTAGTATCATTAATTGTATTGGCTTTTGTTTTTTATGCCTCTATTCATCACTCCCTTCATACTATCAAAGGGAATACTACCTCTCTGGCTTCAGGGGCATCGTTAAAGCTTTCTATTCTTTATTATCTATCACAGATAGCTCTTAAAGCAGAATTTCTCATTCCCCAGCTAGTTGCTGTGGCAACTACCATCACTCTATTTTCCATGCAAAATAAACGTGAAGTCCTTCTCCTACAAGCCTCCGGACTCTCTTTGAAGTCTTTAACAGCTCCTTTGATCCATTCGAGTTTTATTATTACACTACTTTTGTATGCGAATTTCCAATGGCTACATCCTATATGTGAACAAATATCCATAACCAAAGAGCATATGGACAGAGGCACTCTAGATAAAGTCCATGACAAAGTCCCCGCTCTCTATCTTAAAGATCAAACAGTTCTACTTTATTCTTCTATTGAGCAGAAAACATTAACTCTTAATCAGGTGTTTTGGATTAAAAATCCTAAAACGATCTACACCATGGAAAAACTGGCATTTACAACACCATCTCTTCCTATAGGACTTGATGTTATACGCTTTTCCGAAACAGAATCTGGAAGTATAGAGCTTAGTGAATACTCTGATATGAAAGAGTTCCCTGAAATTGAATTTGGATTCTACGATAATCCTTTTTCTAAAATTTTCACGGCCGGAGGTAAAAATCGCCTTTCGGAGTCGTTCCAAGCTATTCCTTGGAATGCCACAGGCTTAGGGTTGTCTACAACTATTCCTCAGCGAATCTTATCTTTATTGTCTACGTTTTACTATATGCTAATTTCTCCTTTAGCTTGCATATCCTCGATGATTATCTCTGCGTATCTTTGTTTAAGATTCAGTCGTGTTCCTACAGTGACTCTTGCCTACCTTGTGCCTTTAGGAACGATAAATACCTTTTTTATCTTCTTAAAAGCAGGTATGGTTCTGTCTAACAGTAGTGTTTTACCGATATTACCTGTAATGTTATTCCCATTAATTATCTTAGCTATATTCACAAACTATGCTTATGCTAAGCTTCAATAATTTCATTGAGATAACCTGAGAACTGCCATTTTTCTAAATCATAATTGTAGAACGGTTTAAGGTTAGAAAGGTTTTGTCTATTTTTCCTCAAACAATTTAAAAATTTACTCATCAATTCAATATGATGTGCAAATACAAGCCGGTCTCTAGCTACTAAAGTGGGTGCAAGAACCTTTGTCATAAGCAATTTTAATCTGTGCTCATCCCAGGCTTCTTCACTAGAAAAGAAAGTCAACCCTGCAATGAATATCGATGCGTAATCCAACCCATCCTTAGACATGACTATCAGGTTATTTGGATCTATAATTTCTATAAGCTTGAAGACGGTTAGGTAGGAAATAATATGCAACAGCAAGAGTTTATCGTTTTTAAATAAAATCTTTTTCTTAGAAAAGAATGTGTCTTTTAGAACTGAGAGGCTAGCGTCAAGAAAATCATAAATTTGGCCTTTGGATATACTTGGGACGGAAAATAATGATAAGGATCCGGATTTATTGAATTCTTCTTTGAAAATCGAAAAGAATCCAAAAAAGGTTTCTTGTTCTCCGTGAACTTTTTCAATATGTTTTAATAGATCCTCTGGTTCTGGGAATGAAAATATATGTGCCTTATCAATTCTATCTAAGCTTTCTTCTATCACACGGCTTCTTGCACGATCTTTCCTAGATAAACGATTCTGTATGTTTAAAATTAGTGTGATATCTCCTAGGTCTTCCTTAGCATTGAGAAACCCGATAAATTCCTCATTACAATTCGCATAGAGTATAGAGCTTTGTGTGATAGGGCTTGGAGATCTTATGATATTTATTGATTTATCTCCCAACTTCAATGTTCCTTCTAATCCCGGAAATACTCCTAAAACAATAGGATCAAACACTGTGGCGCGCGAGTCTAATATTCTGTCTATCGCTTTAAATAAAGGACCGCTTGGGTATTTAGAAAACAACCGATACAATTCTTCGTACACCTCAGAAACATATTGTCCTGATGATAGAGGTTTCTTATCTTCCTGAGCTTGGATTTTTGAGTTTATATGAAAATATAAATATCGAGCTGCTTCTGTAAATGTCAGTTTAGTTTCAAAAATCCCACTACTTAAAGAAGACATGAGAGTGTGTGTATGTCGATAATGCGTCTGATTATCAGGAACAGTGTTTTGAGTTTTCCATGCATCTCTCAAGAAATAGAGAAAATCATTGAAGTATTGAAGGTTATCTTTCTTAGGATTATTAGAAACCACGGTGGTTTGATATCTAGATAAGAATAGCCCCATGACAGCATTGTGTATTTTTTCTGTAGATTTAATCTCTAGATTACTCAAAGCCTTCTGATAAAATAACCGTATAGGCATATCGTTCGTGAATACTAATGAAGACGCTAAATTATGAAGCTCTTCGCTATTCCACACCGATGTTTTTGTTAAAGGATCACCTTCATGAGCTGTTTCATGAATCTTCCCTTGTTTGCAGATAATCTGAGTGAGTGTATCTGTATAAAAACGCTTATTCTCCTCGTCAGACATGTAGAAAAGCTCATAGGAACGGTCTCGTTTCACTTCTACTAAGTTATTTAAGAAATGCTCTTCCTCATGCATTTCTTCTAATTCCCGTTCGATGAGTTCTTCGTTTTCTTCTTCTTCTTCCTCCTTAATAATCTTTCGGCTGAGATTGGCTTGCGTTTTATTGTAAACCCTACTTAGCTCAGAATAATCATGAACTAAACTCTGATACAACTCTCGTTCTCTACTTTCTAGGAAAGAAAATACGTTTTGTACCCCTGCGATAAGGAAATTAGACTCTTGTAAGGCCTTATTTGCTTCGCTCTTAGGTAGAGAACCGGCTTTCTTAAGATAATCCTCTATATTCTTGATCGCCTGTTTCATTTCATCAACATGATGATCTTCAGAAAATATATCATCCGACCTGGTGCTATTAATGAAAGACGATGGCGAATTATAAGAAATCTTTTTTAACTTCTCTAAATGCTGCAATGCTTTTTCAAAATTATGACCAGACTTTCGCATATTTACTCTATAAACGAATCAAAAAATTAGATTATTATCTTACAATCGTTATATTAGTTTATTATAAAAATAATTTAACCATCAAACTAATTTAAAAAGAAAATGAAACTACGATTAATAAAACGTTGAATTAAAGAAATTAAAAACTGATAAAAAAAATAAGAGAAGATAAAAACAAGAGAAAAGCTTGAAATGCGCTAAAAGATTGATATCTAGAAAGAAACGGAAGAAGAGGGATTCGAACCCCCGGACCCTTTCAGGTCTCCTGTTTTCAAGACAGGTGCATTAAACCGCTCTGCCATTCTTCCTTAAGAAAACTGCTGTAAAAACCTTAAGTCGTTCTCACAGAAAAGACGAATATCGGAAATACCATGTTTTAACATAGCTAACCTCTCGATACCCATGCCAACAGCATATCCTGTATAGATTTCAGGATCAACTCCGCTGTTACGCAAAACTTGAGGGTGTATCATACCAGCTCCAGCTACTTCTAGCCAACCAGTATGTTTACATAAGGAACACCCTGCTTGTCGACATTCACAAGAAACATCGACTTCTATTCCTGGTTCAACAAAAGGAAAGTAGCTGTGACGTAAACGTAACTCTATTTCCCTTTCAAAGAACGTATGGTAAAACTCCGTAAGCATCGCTGTCAAGTCAGAAAGTGTTACATGACGATCAAGATAAAAAGCCTCTACTTGATGGAAAATCACATGAGAGCGTGCTGAAATATCCTCGTTACGGAAACATAGACCTGGGGCAACGACTTTTATAGGGGGTTTCCCTTTTCGTAATTCTCTAACCTGGACGTTAGATGTATGTGTGCGTAATACTGTTTTAGCATCTAAGTAAAAAGTATCATGCATTTGTCTCGCGGGATGATCTTCCTCAAAATTCAGCAAAGAAAAGTTATTTTCTTCACTTTCGATGTTTGGAGCTTCGCGAACACAGAAACCGAGATGAACAAAGATATCCACAACATCGTCTAAAACTTTTTTCACGATGTGTTTCCCTCCAGGACAATGCGGTTCTCCTGGCAAGGTAATATCAATCTTTTCTCTTAAGAATCCCTCGGCTTCTTCTGCCAAAAGGATAGCGTTATTTTTATCACGGATTAGGTTTTCGATATAGGTCTTACAGTCATTTATGGAAGCACCCATTAGAGCCTTTTGGTCTGCAGGACACTCCCTTAACTTATCTGCAAAACAACGGAAAAGACCTTTCTTTCCTAGATAACGAACCTTTAGGTCAAAAAGATCTTTTGAAGAGTTAACTTGATTTAGTTCTGCACAAAATTGTTGCTTTGTAGCTTCAAGCTCCTCTTGAATCGCCATGAGATTTACTTCCTAAAGATTTGCCTCTAAAGCTTTTTTAGCTTGATTAGCCACTTCTGCAAAACCCGCAGGGTTATGAATAGCCATTTCTGATAGCATTTTTCTATTTAAATCGATTCCTGCGCACTTTAAGCCATTAATTAAACGACTATAGGATAAACCGTTTATTCTAGAAGCGACGTTAAGACGAGCAATCCAAAGGCTACGGAAGTCACCTTTACGATCTTTTCTATGCATATAATTGAACGCCATAGCTCTCATTACTGAGGATCGGCTTTGACGAAAATGGCCTTTTCTATCTCCCCAAAAGCCTTTAGCTTGTTTTAATATACGCTTACGACGGCGCCTGGAAGCTACTGAACCTGTTGCTCTCACCATAATACAATTCCCTTACCTTTAAACAAGCATCATTCGCTTATACATACCTACCTGTCCCTTATCTACTAAAGGCTGCTTAGATAGGTTGCGTTTTTCCTGCGAAGATTTTTTCGATAATTTATGCCTCTTGCCTGGGCGAGTTCTCTTTAACTGGCCAGAACCTGTCAACTTAAAACGCGCCGCAACGGACTTATTGCTTTTCATCTTGGGCATTGATTTTGTCCTGCTTTTTCTTAGTTTTTACCGTTCCCGGAGCGACTACGCAAATTAAGGAACGGCCATTTAATTTTGGCTCAGATTCTATGAATCCTACGTCTTCAAGACCTTGACTCATCTTTTGTACAACTTTGTACCCATGTTCTGGATAGGCAAGTTCACGGCCTCGAAACATACACGTAATTTTTACTTTATTCCCTTTCTCAATAAAGCCTCGTGCTTGTTTTAGCTTTGTAGCAAAGTCATTGTCATCAATATTTGGCTTTAATTTGACTTCTTTAACACGGACTTGGTGTTGAGCTTTTTTAGAGTCTTTCTCTTTCTTGGTTAGATTATAGCGATATTTGCCATAATCCATAATTTTACATACAGGTGGCTCGCTGTTTGAAGCAACTTCCACAAGATCTAAATCGGACTCCCTGGCTAAGTCTAGAGCATCTTTGGTATTCAATATGCCCAATTGCTCACCAGCAGAACCTATAAGACGGACTTTAGGAGCTCGTATCTGTCTGTTAATTTTTAAATTTAATGCCACACTCTATCCCAGTTGCTCGTTAACACGATTCTTTAAATGATCAGAGGCTAGTACTTTGCCCTGGAGAAAACCTATAGAAACAATCTTCCCTTCATCTAGACAAAGAAAGATAGAATCTTAGAGAATCCTTAAAAGAAAAGCAATTGAAATCCCATTGCTCAATAGCTTGTTTGAGAACTTTTCATCTCCTAACATAGGCAAATCCCATCTTTTCAAAACTTGTTTTTACAATTCTCTAAATAGAAAATGGTTGAAAGTCATCCTGAGGTTTATGATTTTTTGTTGCATTTAAAACTTTATAAAATATAACCTTAGTACTTTCTCATTTCGCGTCTTTCTATACTAAGTTCCTAATTTAGCAAACTGAAAATGTATTTTTATAACTAATAAATCATTGTTGTTTTGGTGTCATAATGTCTACTCTGACTCCTGAAAGCTCCTTAGGGTCTTACGTCAAACTTCCTCGTCCTCTCCCCAAACAAAAAATGCGGGAGATCGTACTGCAAATGCTTTATGCCTTGGACATGGATCCTATGTCTGAAGAGAGCCTTGTTCCTCTCTTAATGTCAGAGACTGCCGTTACTCAAAAACACGCTTCTTCTGCCTTAAATTTTTCAAAAGAAATCCTTGCAAAGTCTTCTGAATTGGATTTATTAATTGCTCAAACAGTTAAAAATACCTCTTTTGAGAAGCTGACTTTGATGGAAAAAAACGTTTTGCGTTTAACATTATATGAGCACTTTCACGGGCAGCCTATCAATACCGCTATCTTGATTGCGGAAGCTACAAGGCTGGTCAAGAAGTTTAGCTATGTTGAAGCTTGCTCTTTTGTTCATGCAGTTTTAAATGATATTTTTCGTTTAGCTACGCCGATAGCACACCCTGATACTTCTCTAATGTGTTGTTAAACCTAATGTTATTTTAAACTTATCTGGAATTCTAAATGTGAAAGCATCTACTGCCATTCGTTTCCCCTTTTCAGTTCGCCGTAGTGTTTGGTTGAATAAGTATTCTACGTTTCGTATCGGAGGTCCTGCGAATTACTTTAAAGAAGTGCGTTCAGCTAGCGAAGCACAGCAAGTGATTCAGTTCTTACACAGTCACAACTATCCATTTATTATCGTCGGGAAAGGTTCGAATTGCTTATTCGATGACCGAGGGTTTGATGGTTTTGTTTTGTGTAATGGTATACAAGGAAAAGAATTTATCTCTGAAACTACTATCAAAGTCTATTCGGGAACTTCTTTTTCTTTTCTAGGGAAAACTCTTTCTTCTTCAGGATATTCAGGTTTAGAATTTGCAGTAGGTATTCCAGGATCAGTTGGTGGGGCTGTATTTATGAATGCTGGAATCGGCAGTCAAGACACTGCCTCTGTAATTGAAAGCGTGGAAGTCATTAATTCTCAAGGAGAAATCCTTTCGCATAATGCTGAAGAACTCGCATTTGGTTACCGGACATCGCGTTTTCAAGATTGCAATGAATTTATTCTTTCGGCAACTTTCCGCCTATCTAGAAATTCTTCATCCGCAAAAATTGCAAAAGACTTGCTTCGGAGTAGGTTACTTTCTCAACCCTACCAACAACCTTCTGCGGGATGCATTTTCCGTAATCCCCCAGGAAATTCCGCGGGAAAGCTCATCGATGAAGCTGGTTTAAAAGGCTTTTCTCTAGGAGGAGCACAAATATCTCCAAAGCACGCTAATTTCATTGTGAATACGGGCAGAGCAACATCTCAAGAAGTGAAACAGCTTATTCAAATGGTTCGAGACAAGTTACAATCACAAGGAATCAACTTAGAAGAAGAAGTGCGTATTATTCCTTACCAACTACCCTAAGAGAACGGAACACAAAAAGTCTTGGAGCCTTATATCTATTCATAATATAGAAAGAGCCCACTTCCCAAAGCTTAGGATCTAATGTACATGCCAGTCCCTCGACAGAACACATCTCATTTGCTCCCTCTGCATGACCTGGATAGCATACTACGGTAACTACCCCTTGAGGAGCTACTAAGGTAAGTGCTTTTTGAATGCTCATGATAGTTGTTTTTTCTAAAGTAGTAATACTCTTATCGCCATTAGGAAGGTAACCTAAATTATAATGAAATAGTTTAGCTCCTGACTCATTAATATGTTCATGAGACATCTCTTTAAATTCTATAATAGATTTTTCTTCATTAGACAAAGATTTAGAACACAAAAGAGAAGCCTTTGTTAAAGCTTCTCTTTGCACATCATAGGCTACCAGTTTCCCTTTTCCTTGCAGTATACGGGCTAAAATCAAGCAATCTTTACCGTTCCCACAAGTCGCATCCACAGCGGTATCTCCAGGAGTAAGAACATGTTGAAAGATTTCGTGAGATAACCGGACGACATTTCCTTGAAGCAATCCTATTCCTTTAAACATCAATAAGCCTATTGCAAAGATACTCTTTTCTCGATAACATTATACCCTAGTTTTTGGGGTATTAGCTCAGTTGGTTAGAGCGTCACGTTGACATCGTGAAGGTCAGCTGTTCAAGTCAGCTATATCCCAACTTTCTTTACAAATTCTGTGTAGAAAATTTCCTGTCCTTTAGATCTCCATAACCTTTCAAACCAAGAATCTCCGTAATTCTCCAGCATCTTACAATAATAAGGCTCTTCCAATTGAGGCAGTAAGCGTTGTTGCATAATCTTGATAGCCTGAAGAAGGTAATTTTTATCATCTGTAGCGAGAATGATAATTCCAGAGTCTACTAGAACCCTAACAATATCGTTCATAAACTCATCTTGAAATAAACGATGTTTACGATGACGAGACTTTGGCCATGGATCAGGAAAGTTAACAACAATACGTTGTATAACCTCATTCTGAATATAATGACGGAAAAAGGTTTGAGCTTCACCGCAAACAATCCTCAAGTTTCTCACTTGAGAATTATGCATTTTAGACCAGATTTTCCTTACCCGATCAAAGCGTTTTTCAACTGCTATCCAATTCATATTCGGGTTTTTGTTAGCTTGCGCAACTACCCAATCACCGTTCCCTGAACAAAGTTCACAGAAAATTGGGTGATTATTCCCGAAAAATTCTTCCCAACTAGGCATCTCAAACTGATCATGTTTGAAATAATGTTCAGGAATGTAAAGGACATCATCCTTGATTTGGGTTTTACGTTCTTCCCAAAAAAAAGGAGCTTTTAAATCTTGTGGTTTCATTTAGAAATAATAATAAGAGATTACAACTCAAGAAATTATAGAAGCTCTTTCGGTTTTCTTTAAGAGTTTTCTTTTCAAGAAAAAAAGAGAGAAAATACAATTTATATCAGAAAAAAAAACGACCTTTGGGAATCCCAAAAGTCGTCAAAGTACGTATATAATAATGATTTCAAAAAACTACCAACTTAAATTCGCAGCAGTCTGGTATTCTATTACACGAGTTTCAAAAAAGTTTTTCTCTTTATTAAGATCGATAGTTTCACTCATCCATGGGAAAGGATTCTTAGAATGATAAATAGGCTTCAAACCAATTCTTTCTAAACGACGATCAGCAATATGACGTACGTAGTCAATAAACATTGAAGCTTTTAATCCTAAAATCCCACGTGGCAAGCAATCACGAGCATATTCGATTTCCAAATCTACAGCCTTTTCAATAAGTGCGATAATTTCACTTTGAAGTTCTGGAGTCCATACCTCGGGGTTTTCTTCTTTAATTCCGTTGATAAGATCGATACCGAAATTCAAATGGATAGTCTCATCTCGTAAAATATACTGGTATTGCTCTCCGATTCCAGTCATCTTATTTTGACGATGGAAAGAAAGGATCATTACAAAACCACTATAGAAAAAGATCCCTTCCATAATGATGTAGTAGCCGACCAAGTTTTTAATAAACTGGCTCAATCCTTCTAACGAATTCGTAGAAAAATTAGGGTCTAAAACATCCCCAGTCAAGGTCATTTGGAAATCATCCTTAGCCCTAATCGTTGCGCGCTCGTTATAAGCATTGAAAACCTCTGCTTCATCTAGTCCCAAAGACTCACAAATGTAAAGAAACGTATGCGTATGCACAGCTTCTTCAAATGCTTGTCTCAATAAATATTGGCGTGCTTCAGGATTTGTAATGTGCTTAAAAATAGCCAAAACAATGTTATTCCCTACTAAACTTTCTGCTGTACTGAAAAACCCAAGGTTTAAAAGAATAACTCGACGTTCATCTTCGGAAAGATTGTTTGATTTCCACAATTCGATATCGCGAGCCATTGGGACTTCTGTTGGTAGCCAGTTATTCGCGCATCCATTTAAATAGTGTTCCCAAGCCCATTTATACTTAATAGGGACTAACTGATTCACATCCACCTGATTACAATTAACCAAGCGCTTGCTATTTAATTGGACGCGTTTTGATTTACCTTCTAAAATATCTGCTTCCATTGTTTCCATCCTTCTCTTTTATATTACTGGCAAGATTCGCAACCTTCTTCGAAAGAACAGACGGGTGTTTTCTTAGCTCTGTCTACGACTATACTTGTAGAAGCAGACTTGTTTTTCATCCATCTAGGCTGAATTCCTCGTTTATTGATATCAATAAACGATTTTTCTACAGAGGTGGCTGCTAAGGACCTTAAGTAATACGTAGTTTTCAGTCCTTTTTTCCATGCTGTGAGATACATAGCAGAAAGTTTTTTACCGTTAGGTTCCGATAAATATAAATTGAGGGATTGACCCATGTCTACCCATTTTTGTCTTCTAGAAGCACATTCAATTAACCATTCAGGCTCAATTTCAAAGGCTGTAAGGAAGATCTTTTTCAAATCATCAGGAATCCGTTCTATTTCCAATAAAGAGCCGTCAAAGTACTTCAAATCATCTAACATATCGTCATCCCATATTCCTAATTCCTTGAGCTTATTGATCAAATAGACATTGGGAATTGTAAACTCTCCAGAAAGATTGGATTTCACAAACAGGTGCTTATATGTTGGTTCTATGGATTGAGTGACCCCGATAATATTGGATATAGTTGCTGTTGGAGCAATTGCCATAGTATGACTGTTTCTCATTCCATAAGACTTGATTGCTTCACGCACAGGATTCCAATCCTTACGACATGATGTATCCATCAAAACATTTTGTTCTCCGCGGTATTCTTTCAATAACTCTATGGTATCTAGTGGGAGATAACCTCGATCCCATTTAGAACCTTTGTAAGAGCTATATGTTCCGCGTTCTTTAGCTAATAAACTTGAAGATAGTATGGCATAATATGCAACCAGCTCTGAACTCTTATCAGCAAACTCTACAGCTTCTGGAGATGCATAGCTAATATTCAGTTTATAAAGGGCATCTTGGAAACCCATAATTCCTAAACCAACAGCCCTATGAGATAAGTTAGCGTTAGCCGCTTCTTGAGTTGGATAAAAGTTAAGATCTATGACGTTATCTAAGATACGAATAGCTATTGATATCGTTTCCCCAAGTTTCTTTTCATTGATATCACCATTTTCAATATGTTCTACCAAGTTTACAGAACCTAAGTTACAAACTGCTGTTTCATTCTCTGAGCAGTTTAACAAAATTTCTGTGCACAAGTTCGAACAACGTACAACACCAACATGATCCTGCACAGCACGAATATTAGAAGGATCTTTGAAGGTCATCCATGGATGTCCTGTTTCGTAGAGCATACTTAACATCTTACGCCACAAATCTGCAGCCGGTATCTTCTTATATAATTTGATTTCTCCTGTATCTATTTTGCTTTCGTATTCTTCATAAAGCTTATCAAATTCGATACCATAAGCCTCATGTAATCCAGGAACATCATCGGGACTAAATAGAGTCCACATACCCTGCTGCTCTAAACGCTTGAAAAATAAATCGGGAATCCAGCTTGCAGTATTGATATCATGAGTACGTCGACGCTCATCACCAGTATTCTTTCTTAACTCTAAGAAATCTTCGTAATCTAGATGCCATGTCTCTAGATATACGGACGTAGCGCCTTTGCGTTTACCTCCCTGATTCACAGCAATTGCTGTATCATTCGCTACTTTAATGAAAGGAATGACACCTTGGCTTTTTCCGTTAGTTCCTTTAATCAAAGAGCCTGTAGCACGTACTCCAGTCCAGTCATTACCGATACCTCCAGCCCATTTAGAAAGCATAGCATTATCTGATATGACTTTATAAATATGCGCGAGGTCATCCTGTACTGTAGACAAGTAGCAAGAACTTAATTGTGAATGACGCATTCCAGAGTTAAACAGGGTAGGTGTTGCTGGCGTATAACGGAATGTAGACAAGAGATTGTAGAAAGTAATGGCCCAGAAAGTTTTATCATCACCTTCGTTCAACGCAAGCCCCATGGAAACACGCATCCAAAAAATTTGAGCTGTTTCTACTCTAAGCCCTTCATGTTGATTGAAATAACGATCATAAAGATTTTGTACTCCCATATAAGAGAACTTTTGGTCTCTAGATATATCTAAAGCTTCGGCCAAAGCATCAAGGTCATACTCTTTCAAACGAGGATTTAACCGATACGTTTCTCCATTAAGAATATAGTTTTTAAAACATTGCTTTTGCGCTTCAGCAAGATCAGAATCCGTTGCGGTTTTCCCCATGGTCTCTTGATAGACCACATCCATGAGCAGCTCGGCTGCTACATATGCGTAATCAGGCTCTTTTTCAATATTGGCTCGCGCTGCCATAATGCAGGCCAAAGCAATTTCTGATTCTTTAATTCCAGAATAGAAATTGGCAAATGCCATATCAGCAAGCACGTGGGGATCTGTTGTTTCAGGGAATCTTTGACACGCCCAAATAAATTTATCAATTAGCTGAGATTTATTTATCGAATATGTAGTTCCGTCACTTTTAACGACATCATATACTTCTTCAACAGGATCTTTCTGAGCATCTATCTGTTGCTTGTTTTCACGAATTCTAGAACGTGCTTCTCTATACAAAATATAATTTTTAGCTACGTCATAATGGCCAACTACCATTAATTGTTTTTCAACAATATCTTGTATGACTTCTATATCAATAGTTTTTTCTGGAGAACAAACGCCTAAGATTTCTTCTACTATTTTATTCGTCAGCCCATTGATCTCAGAAAGAATCTCTTGAATAGAAACATCTGTGATTTTCTGTGTGGCCCTAAAAGCTTTTTCTAAGGCTGCAGAAATCTTCATGGGATTGAATTTTACAGTACTTCCATCCCTACGTATGACAGAAACACAATGCCAAGACCCTTCTCGTTGTTCCTTGTGCTGGTCTCTGTAGATAATATAATCTCTAGCGACATCTTGCAAACCATTCACATACAACTGGTTCTCTACCATATCCTGAATACGTTCAACAGTAACAACCTGACCTTCTCTAATTTTTTGAACGGCTTCATTTACAACTCTATGAGTGATATCGGAAATAGCATTTTCTAAATCTTTGGGTAAGGGAGAATCATTTTCCAGACTACGTGTATCACGAAAAGCAGCTTCCAAAGCTTGGAAAATCCGTTCCTGATTAAAGGGAACAAACATGCCATTACGTTTTACAATAGTATAATGTTTCTCTTTTACCTCGACCATATATCATCCCCTAAAATCTGTATTTTCGATTCAAAATAAGTATTTCTAAGCAATAACGGAATTCGACTAAACACTTAGGAAAATCCCAGAAGATCTCTCATAGTTGAACATCAAAAAACTTAGAGAAAAGTCTCCCTTTCCTAGAAGACGTTTCTTCTAGAAAACCCAATATGTAGTGAAACATTATGCACTTGTATACCATATATAGGAATAGACAACGTTTCGTGCAATTGAAAAGTACGATCATTCTCTGGAAAAAAATATCCTTCTGAGGAACATTTTTTAACTTAGATATACGATGATCTTTTTGGCAAAAACTTGTTGATTTTTGATGAATATATTATGCTTAGACCTGTAACGAACTTCCGGAATTCTCATGGCAGAATTGGAACCAGAAATCCGAGGCAAGCGTCGAGTCGTGACTCCGAACGCTATCACAGCCTTCGGTCTCTGTTGTGGACTTTTTATTATTTTTAAGAGTGTTTTAAAGACATCATCTTCTGTAGAACTCTTGCATCGTTTACAGGGGCTTTCGCTTTTGTTAATTAGTGCAATGATTGCAGATTTTTCTGATGGTGCTATTGCTCGCATTATGAAAGCTGAAAGTGCTTTCGGAGCACAATTTGATTCTCTTTCTGATGCGGTCACATTCGGTATAGCTCCTCCACTCATTGCAATTAAGAGTCTTGATGGTGTGTACGCTGGAGGATTTTTTTCTTCTCTGCTTTTAGTCACTTCTATAATTTACTCCTTGTGTGGAGTGTTACGGCTAGTCCGTTATAATTTATTCTCTAAAAAACCGAACGAAACAACACGGCTTCCATGCTTTATCGGTTTGCCGATTCCTGCTGCTGCTGCATGTGTTGTCTCTTTAGCTTTATTCATAGCCTCTGACTTTGGTACAGTACTTCCGGTACAAGTGCGTGTTACTTTGATTTCTTTAGGTCTACTATTTATTGGAAGTTTGATGATCTCCCCTTGGAAATTCCCAGGGCTCAAAAACCTACGTTTTAAAGTTTCTTCTTTTTTACTTGTCGTTACTACTGGCTTAGTCGCATGTTTGTTTTTCCTAGGTCTTGTTGATCATTTTACCGAAGTATTTTTCTTAGTTTCTTGGTTATATGTTTTGGTAGGGTTCCCTATTTTTGCGATCACATATCAGAGAAAGACAAAACGGTTATGATAGACTTTTCAATAACACATCTTCTTGTTGCTTGCCTTGGCCTCGGCTTAGGGATTTCTTTATCTTCTTATTATTATCGCAAGAGAGAATCTTCGCATTCCGAAGCAAGAAGAAATTTGGAGCATGAAAATGAACTCCTTAAAAGTTCTTTAGAGTTATCACGTCGTCAAGAACAACTGATGGAGGATTTCAGCAATAAACTTGCTGTTTCTTCACAATCTCTTATTAAAGAGATGAAAGAAGAAACAAAGAGCTACTTCTCTGAGAAATCTAAAACTATTGAATCTATATTAACTCCTGTTCAGGCTACGCTGACTGCTTTTAAGCAAAACTTAGAAACTTTCGAGACTAAGCATGCTGAAGATCGTGGTTCCTTAAAAGAACAAATTTCCCAGCTTCTTGCTGCGGAAAAAAAACTTGAAAAAGAAGCTCAAGCTTTGACGGATATCTTAAAACATCCAGGATCACGAGGCCGTTGGGGAGAGATTCAGTTAGAAAGAATCTTAGAGCTTTCAGGTATGCTTAAATATTGCGATTATGAAACACAAGCTACCGATACTGAAGGTTCAGTACGAGCTGATATGGTCATCCGTCTCCCTCACGAACGCTGTTTGATCATCGATTCCAAGGCTCCATTTTCAGAAACATATTTGTCTGGGGATACTTCTGATAAATCTGACTTGGTAGGGAAAATCAAGGATCATATCAAAACACTAAAATCAAAAAGCTACTGGGAAAAATTTCATTACTCCCCAGAATTTGTCATTCTTTTCCTTCCTGGCGAGAGTATTTTTAATGATGCTCTACGTATTGCTCCTGAACTTATCGATATCGCAGCCACTTCTAATGTCATTCTATCGGGACCTTTAACACTACTCGCTTTATTAAAAACTGTTGCTCATACATGGAAACAGGAAAACTTAAGAGCACAGATCCAGGAAATAGGACAATTAGGAAAAGAGTTACACCATCGTTTACATGTGGTCTTTAACTATTTCCACAAGATTGGGAAAAATCTTAACAATACTGTGCAAAGCTATAATGATATGTCGTCTAGCTTGCAGCATAGGATATTACCAACACTACGGAAATTCGAAGATTTAGAGATAACATCTTCTCTACACAGAGTAGAGGATCCATCTCCTATCCATAATCCTGCAATATCTTTTCTTCCAGGCTGCGAAGAAGATGACATCGCTTCAGAAGATCGCTTATTCCAAGAAGATAAGCTGTAATACCTATAAAGCTGATTTTATCGATAACTCTTGATCAAATCGGCTAGCGTTATCTTGTAGCATGTCTTTCCCAGCAAAGGAAATGAATGTGGCTTTATCTTTGTGATCCTGTAGGTACTTCTTCATAACAGAACAGATATGTTCTTTAGTTACAGCTAAGACAGCTCTACGGAATGCTTGCCGTAAAGCAGGAATTCTTCCACATCGTAATCTATAATATCCTGTAGAAGCACGAGTGCCTGGAGCAATTGGAGCATCTAAATTTTGGATAACGCCAAGAACTCCTTCATGAATATCATCATTCGAGAAATTTCCTTTAGCGACTTCCTCGATACCATAGAGGAATGCCTGATGGGAATCAAAAATTTCAGGATCGCGATAACTGTAACAATAAAATGCTCCCCTACCAAGATTCACTGCTGCTCCTGATCCATAGGCTCCACCTTGTTCACGAATTTTTGTATGCAACACGGTGTTATCAAGAATTTCTGCAGCTACGGTAAGGGCAGCAGCATCAGGATGATCATAAGGCAAATCTCCTATAGGGAAAGCTAGAGCATTAAAGGCTGCACGAGCAGGAATATACAAACCCTGTGATCCTAGGACCATATCTATAGAAGGATTTACCCAAGGTTCGCACGATTGACCTTCGACATCTAAAATCCCATAGAAATTATTCTCATATAAGTGTTGATAATTTGCCTTGCTGCCACTAAGAACGAGTTGACGCTTACCAAAGAAACACTTTTTATATAAGGATTGTAAAATACCGACGACATTGTCTATTTCCTTATCAAAATTATTCGTAAGATCACGAATTTTATCTACGTAAGGCAGGCCTGAAGCTAAATAAGACATCGTTGCGGTTATAGATTTATCCATGCAAGCCATGCTGACAGCATAACTCATAGGGCTATTGCGCACACTATTTGTCAATGCCTCGTTATGCTGCATGAGTAATTCCTTGATTCTTGCTACGTCTGTAAAATCAATACTGAGGAGAGTATCTCCCATAACTTGAAACAACTTATCAGCTTTCGATATTAAAGCTTTCCCACGCACACCTATTGATGGTGATAACAAAGTGTTGTTATTAGCATGTGGAGAGAACTCATAGGAAACATCGACGCCTCCTGTATGCTCTAGGAGAAATTCCAGCTGCTCTTTGTAAGATCTTCCTCCACAACCTAACTGTAACATTAGGAAAACAAGCAGACGTAACCAGGGAAGTTCTTCAACAGACAAAGGAGGAAGATCCATTACCAATTCTGCGAAGATCAAGTCATTGGTAAAGCAATCATGATGGAGAACTTCCCCACGAGATACATTCTCCTTAACAAGAGGAAATTCTTTTCCTGAATTTGGTACCTTATCTAAAGAAAAGTTTGGGAGAATCTTATCTAAATTTTCATTCTGAGATTGATATTCTTCCAAAATTTTAGAAGTTAGACGAATTTTTTCAATATCTTCAGAAGAAAGCTTCTGTTGAATCTCTTTAAGAAGAGCTTGCTCTTCTTGATTTTCTATAGCAATCAAATCAGAATCAGGAAGAAGTATCACACGAGCAAAGTGGGGATTATCTAGAAAATACTTCCTGATAAGTTTTGGAAGATAATCTGGTTGTTTGAGCTTTTCTCGAAGATCAGCAAATAAGCTGTGAATTCTTAACCCATCTTCAGCATGCCCTCCATGCTGTCGCAACAATCCTGAACGGAAAAATAAAGATAAGCCATACGGAAGGGAATACCCTGTGATTTCTTTTCTTGCCAGTTCTAGTTGATGTACAGCAGCTTCAACCAAATGATTCGGGATACCTTCTCTGATGATCTCTTCTAAACAAGCAAAAATCCATGATTCTAATTTTTGAGCTCCTCCATGAGAACATCCTTTACACACGATGGTGATAGGAATCTCTCGAATCTCACTATCAATTCCCATATCGGCTTGTTTACAAAATCCTGATTTTAACAAGCGGGATTTCAAAGGAGCCGCGTCGGTGCCCATTAAAACAACATCAAGAACATGCAAAGCCAATAATTCTTGTTGGTCTAATATAGAACATGTCAACCACGATAAACCAAAAAGAACCTTGTCTTCATCTTGTGTATCCGAAGGATATTTAAGGATATTCCTTACAGGTTCTTTAAATCTTTTTTGCAGAGGAACAGTAACTGTTTGTTTTTCTAGCTTCCCTACATGACGTAATAGCTTTTCCTCGAGAAAATCCAAATGTCTAGAAGGTTTAATATTTCCATAAAAATAAAATAAGCAACGTCCAAGAGTGTACTGGCTCTGATGAAACGCTATAACACTTTCATGAGATAGGGTAAGAATTTCCTTAGGTTCGCCTCCAGAATTTACACCGTAGGTAACCGAAGGGAATAAAGCCGCATTTAATGCCTCTGACAACCGAGATTCTCCTGACATCATCGCGCCTTTCATCTCATTAAAAACCACACCGGTATAAGTTAGGGCATTTTCAGGATTGAGTTCATATCTCCATCCTTCTTGTAAAAAGCTATTTTCAGTCAATAAAGGATGAAAAACAGCATCTATATATACGCTGAGTAAATTATAAAAATCTTCTGGAATTTGTGATGCCGCAGGATAACAGGTAAAATCTGCGCCTGTAAAGGCGTTCATAAACGTATTTAAACTACGTCGTGTCATGGAGAAAAAGGGATCTCGCACTGGATAATTATTGGAACCGCAAAGCACCATGTGCTCTAAAACGTGAGCCACTCCATTAGAAGTTGATGGGCAAGTCCTGAAGCAAATATTGAAAACATTTTCATCATCGTTATTAACGATCATCATAATAGAAACGCCCGAAGGTTTATGTTCCACCTCGAGTAATTTGCTTTCTATCTCAGGGAGATCTTGACTTAACTTAACGACGAAATTTCTATATGTATCTCCAGCTTTCATACTCTATCCAAATCCCTAATGTGACACATCAGGTGTTCTCCATCTTTTTTTAATTTTATAGAGTTAATTACACTATAATGTTCTTGCTTTTCAGCAAAACCAAGTTAAGTTACCTTGGGTATTATTTTCAATAACTCCTGGGGGAAGTTATGAACAATGATCTCAATTATTTTGAAAGTCATTATCAAAAATTACTCAAGGAATTTTCAGATTTTCTTCACTTTCGTTCTATATCTGCAGATCCTAGTTGTCTATCCAACTGTGAAAGCTGCGCTGCTTTCTTAGTTGACAATCTTAAAGATATATTCTCAATAGAATTATGGGAAAAACCGGGCCACCCTCCTATAATTTATGCTACTTACCGTGAAGCAGGTTCAACAGCCCCCACCCTACTTCTCTACAATCATTACGATGTACAACCCGCGGATATGGCAGATGGATGGTTAGCCGATCCTTTTACAATGAGAAAAAAAGGAGAACATCTGATTGCTCGAGGAGCTTCCGATAATAAAGGGCAGTGTTTCTATACCTGGAAGGCTCTTGAACACTATTATCAATCCAGAAAAGGGTTCCCGGCAAACATTACCTGGATCATTGAGGGAGAAGAAGAAAGCGACAGCCCTGCATTAAAGGCTTTTCTTGAAGAGAAGAAAGAGCAATTACAAGCTGATTATTTCCTAATTGTTGACGGAGGTTTTTCTTCTGCAAAAGCTCCTGCTGTTAGTATAGGCGCTCGAGGTTTAGCAATTATGAAAATCACCTTAGAAGAAGGCCAGAAAGATATGCACTCAGGCATTTTTGGTGGTATTGCCTATAACGTAAATAGGGCTTTAGCAGAAATGCTGGCATCACTACACCACAAGGATAATTCTATCGCTGTAGAAGGTTTTTATGATGACGTTGTTCTTCCTGAAGAGAGTGAGCGCAGTGACAATCCGAAAAGCAATCTTTTAAAAGATGGGGAAAAAAGTTTAGGATTTCGTCCTACTCTATATTCTCCAGCAACAACTGTAGAAGAAGCTTTGAGTATTTATCCTACTTTAGATATCAATGGTATCTCTGGAGGTTATACAGGACCGGGATTTAAAACAGTCATTCCTTATAAAGCGACTGCTTATCTTTCTTGCAGGTTAGTTCCTAAACAGGATCCTCAGAAAACAGTAAAGCAAGTTATCCAGCATTTAGAAAAACTCGTTCCCCCTACATTGAAATTCTCTTATGAGATCTTTGAGGGTTCTCCGGGATGGAGAAGTTCTCCCAATTTACCCATTGTTTTAGCTTTACAAGAGATTTACTCCCAACTGTATCACCAGCCGTGTCTGAGAGTATTTATGGAAGCTACTATTCCTATAGCTTCATTATTAGGTGCCATCTCAAAAACAGAACCGATTATTTGCGGCACATCTTATGTAAGTGATGCCATTCATGCTGCAGAAGAAAACTTCTCCCTAGAGCAAATGCGCAACGGTTTCCTTTCTATTTGTCTTCTTTTAGATAAATTAGCAAAAGCACAAAAAAGCACTCTCTAAGAGAGTGCTTTCATTAAAATTGTGTAATGGAAAAACTTAGGCCTAGTCTTCTGGTTTTAATACTACGAAGCGAATTACCTCTCCTTGTGAAACCATTAGGAGGATGCTTTCATTATTTCCATCCTTTAAAACAGTATTCAGTTCTTCTACTGAAGAAACTTTTTGTCTATTGACGGCGAGGATAAGCTGTCCCGGAGCTATACCTGAAGAACTAGCGACAGAACCTGCTTCGACAGAAATAATCAGCACACCTTTACTATCAGGAGTCATTCCCAATTTCTTAGCAGTTTCTGGGTTGAGATTTTGCACTCGGATACCCACGCGATTTAAAGCAGAGACACCGTCGTCCTGAGGAGCTTGAGAAACTATAACAGGAATTTCCAAAACCTGTCCTTCACGAACTACTTTTAGTAATACTCTTGTATCAGGATTCATCAGGGAAATGGCATTGCGGAATGCACTAAGAGATTCTACTTCTCTACCATTGTAAGCAATGATTACATCTTCTTGCTTTAATCCTGCCTTATCTGCTGGTGACCCTTTAACGACATCTGTAATCAAAGCTCCATAAACTTTATCTAGTTTATAGCAAGCCGCCAATTCAGCATCTATAGGTTGTAGAGTAACTCCCAGGAACCCACGAATTACCTGACCGTCGCTAATCAATTGATCGATGATCTTCTTAGCCATTAAACTAGGGATAGCGAAACCAATACCGATGTAACCTCCACTACCGCTAACAATAGCCGTATTCACTCCAATTACCTTCCCATCGATATTAAGAAGAGGACCTCCAGAATTTCCGGGATTAATAGCTGCATCTGTCTGAATAAAATCTTCGAAATCGGCTATATGCAGCTGATTCCTTCCTTTAGCACTAATCACTCCTACGGTAACTGTAGCTTGTAAGCCGAAAGGATTCCCAATCGCTATTGCCCAATCCCCCACTTTCAAATTATCAGAATTTCCAAAGGTAAGATGTGGAAGCTTGTTCGCATTGATTTTAATCACTGCTAAATCAGTTTTAGGATCTAAACCGATAACCTTAGCAGGATATTTCTGACCGTCATGCAGGGTAACATGAATCTTTCCGGCATCTTCAACTACGTGATTGTTAGTGACGACATACCCATCTGGAGAAACTATAAATCCTGTACCACGAACAGCCTCTTTCGACATCGGACGCTCTTTTTGTGTGGGCAAACCGAAGAAACGATTGAAGAATTCATCATTGAAATAATCAAAAGGATTATCGTAAGGTCCCCTACGCCCAGGAACAGGATGCACAGGACGGTTACACTTAGGAAAGCTTTCGATATACACAACACCAGGTGTTGCTTGTTCAGCGACCTTAGAAAAACCTCCAGAAATCTCCTTCAGCAGCACTTCTTGAGGGACTTCTGCTATCCGCGAATCTTTTTTCACAGCAGCAAATCCTAAAGGAGAAAGCGTAGAAATACTTAAAAACATTGCTGTGGCTAATAATACATGTATTGGCTTCTTCGTCATACCTTTTTCCCTATAGGCTCTAGATTCTGTCTAGATCTCGTGCTCATGTTTGTGAAAGCTTATGAATTCTAATACTTTTTAAATAGACATTGTAAAGGACAGTGATTCACATGCCGCTTCGGATATAATCACGAAAAGCGGATTATATTGTAGCAAGATATTACTACAAAGAATTTTTATCTTAAGAACTTTCTGAAAGAGTTTATATCTTCTTATAAAGAATTTGAAAGCAAGAAGAAATACAGAGTCATATTCTCGACTTACAAACTTCTATATTCTTGCCAACTATAGAAATAGGTTGATTATTAAATAATTATAGCTGAAGTGCTTGTAAATTATAGAGAGCGTAATAAGGTTTCTACAGTTTCTCCAATTAAAGCTGGAGATTCAACAACACAAACTCCGGCTCTTCTCAAAGCTTCTTTCTTACTTTTAGCATCTCCAGAATTTCCAGAAATAATAGCTCCAGCGTGACCCATACGCTTTCCTTTAGGAGCGGTTTCCCCAGCAATAAACGCGATAACAGGTTTGGTACAGTAAGCTTGGATCCATTCGGCAGCTTCTTCTTCAGCGCTACCTCCTATTTCTCCAATCATCAATATGAGTTCTGTTTGAGGATCATTTTGAAATTCTTCTAGAACATCAATAAACGAAGTCCCGTTTAAAGGGTCTCCACCTATACCTATGCATAAGCTTTGTCCTATACTCCGTTGAGTGAGTTGCCAAACAGCTTCATAAGTTAATGTTCCTGATCTTGAAACGACACCTACACTCCCGGGAAGGTGGATATATCCTGGCATGATACCAATTTTACATACACCGGGCTTTATAATTCCTGGGCAATTAGGACCTATCAATCGGGAAGAGCTATATTGCATCACATGGCTCACTTCGAGCATATCTTTGACAGGGATACCTTCTGTAATGCAAACAATCAGCTCGATTCCTGCATCCTCAGCTTCAATTATCGCTTCTGCAGCATAAGCAGGAGGGACAAATATCATTGTTGCGCGACAATTCGTTGCTTGTTTTGCTTCTAATACAGAATCATATACAGGACGATTTAGATGTTTTGTCCCTCCTTTCCCAGGAGTGACTCCTCCTACGAAATTTGATCCATATGCAAGGCATTGCTCTGTATGAAACGAGCCGGCTTTTCCTGTGATTCCTTGAGTGATAATCGGGGTGTTTTTACTTAATGAGCAAAACATAGAGCTCCTTAACCTTATTTACTTAATGCTACAGCAAGCTGTGCGCCCGTATTTAAGGAATCGGTAAATTTACAGGGGATTCCTGAACGCTGTACAATTTCTTTGCCAAGTTCTACATTTGTTCCTTCTAAACGCACTACTGTAGGAATGAGATTTTCCCTAGTTTGCATCACAGCAACAAGTCCCGAGGCAACTGCAGAACAATCCATAATGCCACCGAAAATATTGATAAAAAGAACCTCTACATTTTCGTCTGATAGCACTAAAGATACGGCTTCCTGAATTTGTTGTTCCGTAGCGCTCCCGCCTACATCAAGGAAATTTGCTGCAGATCCTCCATGAATCTTAAGAATGTCTAATGTGCTCATAGCTAATCCGGCACCATTAACTAAGCACCCAATATTGCCATCTAGAGCAATGTAGGAAAGTCCTATCTGCTTAGCAAGTACATCACGAACATTTTCTTGAGAAGGGTCGTACAATACTTCAAGTTTTGGATGACGGTATAAGGCGTTATCATCAATAGTGACTTTAGCATCTAGTACAAGAAGATCTCCTTCTTGAGTAAGCACTAAAGGATTAATTTCCAGTAAAGAAGCGTCATTATCATAGAAACATTGAACAAGACTTTTAATCAGCTGTACGCCTTGTTTCCCTGTATCGCCTTCCCAACCCATAAATTTAATCATCTGTCTAAGTTGATAATTATATATACGAGCAAAAGGAGTCAGGGGTATAGTAAGCAATTGGTCAGGATATTTTTGAGCTACCTCTTCAATATCAACACCTCCGGCTCTCGATAACATAATCGCTGGGCAGCGATTTTTCCTATCCATGATTACTGCTAGGTAATACTCAGTAGCAATATTCACTAAGGGTGTGATCAGAACTTTCTCTACAGGTAAAGCTTCTCCAGAAGTTTGATTACTGGTAAAACGCATGCGTAACAATTTATCCACAGCTGCAAGAATCTCATCAGGAGATTTCGCAACAATGACACCACCGTTTTTCCCCCTACCTCCAGCATGTACTTGTACTTTAACCACACCTGCGCTGATTCCTAACTCATTGAGCGTATGTCTACCTTCTTCAACAGACGAGGCTACACGATAAGGAGGAATAGCTATATTATAAGAGGCTAAGAGGTCTTTAGCTTGGTATTCATGAAGGTGCATAAATAACCCTTTGAATTTTCCTCCTTATCTTGTATCATTCCTTTTACTTCAACTAACTTTGCTCTAATCCGTGTTCAAGTTCTTTAGTAGCAAGATTCAGTCTCTATTTAAAAAAACTCTCTCCCCCGATCTTTTAGAATTTACGGAAAGTTTGTTTTATGAAGCAGATTTTGGATCAGATCTTACTGAAGAGTTGTGTTCTCGTTTGCGCAAATGTCGTAAACCAGATGCGTCTACTGTTAAAGATCTAGTTTCCTCATTACTTCGTGAAACTCTAGACAACTTACCTCATGTAGAACCTTGTCAAGGACAAGCTCCTATGGTTTCTTTGATATTGGGAACAAATGGTTCGGGGAAAACCACAACTGTGGCTAAACTTGCCCACTACCACATGTCTCGATCAGAGAAAGTTATGATTGTTGCCACGGATACTTTCCGTAGTGCTGGCATGGATCAGATGCGTTGTTGGGCAGACAAATTAGGTTGTGGATTCGTATCAGGGAAGCCTGGCGGCGATCCTGCTGCTATTGCTTATGACGGCATTGCTTCTGCTATGTCTCGAGGTTACGACCGTGTACTTATTGATACTTCAGGTCGTTTGCACACGCATACCAACTTACTCAATGAATTATCAAAAATTGTTTCAGTATGTAATAAAATACACCCAGGGTCTCCGCACGAACGACTCATGACTATAGATGCGACTTTGGGAGGAAATGTTATTGAGCAGGTACGAGTTTTCCATGACGCCATTCCTCTATCGGGACTCATCCTAACCAAAGTTGATGGTTCTGCTAAAGGCGGGACATTATTTCGTGTGGCAAAACAATTAAAGATCCCTACAAAATTCGTCGGCTACGGCGAACTTATAGGGGACCTTGAAGAGTTTCATATAGATAGGTTCTTAGCAAAGCTTTTCCCTTAAAAGATATTTTAGTTTCTTTTTGAGGAAGAGAAAATTTGCAGAAGGTACCAAAATATCATAATCACATTGCAATACATCTTTAATGCCATGATTAAAGATAGCTTATAGCTTAAATCGCCATCATTGCCTACATTTTGAGCTGCTCTACGGATAGCTTGCGCGTCTACGACAGTTAAT